>JBDHDN010000374.1:0-4250 GCA_039591485.1 Gemmatimonadota bacterium | reverse complement strand
GGCAGGGGGGGAAGGACGCTCCGCCCACGCGGCGGGAGGTCGAGCAGCGCATCCGGTCCGAGCCGGCTGACCCGATTCACGTAGCGACGCGGGGCGTTGGCCGCGATCACGGGGATGCCAGCCTGCTTCGCCGCTTCTACCATCGGCCGGTAGTCCTCGTCGTAATACTCCCACGGGCGGGCGGCCGCGGTGAATTGGCTCTCCGTGATCAGCCCGGCGAGGTACTCGTCGAGGATCCACTGTACGTCGCGCTCGAACATCTCCAGCGACAGCGCCACGCGCCGCCGTGCTCCCGTTGCCGCTCCCACGTGCGCTGCCGCGAGCGCGCGCCGCACGAGCTCCACCTCGATCCAATGTCCGACGGGATCAGTGTGCACCTCGCCAACGAGCACGGCATCGACAGCGTCCATGGCGCGGACGATGTCGTCGAGCGAGGCGGGTGTTCCCTCACCCGTGTAAACGCGGAAATGGTCGGTATGGTCCACATCCTGGGCTCGGGCGAGTGATGGTACCAGGACGAACAGTGCGAGCACGAACCGACAGGTGCGCATCCGCGGAGTCCTGGCGAGCCTCGAATGACGATCGGTTCTGAGGGGGGATGAGACGATCATGAGGGTTACCGCACCTGCACCGTCGTCGAGACCGTCCCGCCCTTCACGGCGGAATAGGTCACCGTCATCGTGCCGCGGCCGCGGACCAGGTACTCGACGGTCCGGGTCGTGCGGCCGGGATGCCCGCTCCTGACGAGAATCCGATCCAGCTCCTCCTGCTCGATCAGTTCGGTCGGGCCGGGCCGGTGTGCGTCCTCCACCCAGCCGGCGGCGATGATCTCGACGTCACCGTCCGCGCTGAGAATGTCCGGCCGAACCACGTGATGCTGCCGCGCGCGCTCGGTGATGGTCGGGATCAGACGGTCGTTCCGGATGTCGACCCGCACGCGGGAGACGTCCCCGTCGAGTCGCTCGACCGACGACTCGCCCATGATCATGAGCGGCATCTGGTCGGCGTGGTACAGCGTGAAGGCCATGTTGCGGTGGAACAACTCCATGCTCATGAACCGCGGGTTCACGCGGCCGGAGAGCTTGTTCCAACCGCCCATTTCGACGGGACCGTAGATCGGATGATCGAACGGTGCCCACTCGACGTACCCGGCGCCGAACTCGAGGAAGTCATCGAAGAAGTACCGGCCCTTCTGTCCCGCGATGGGTGAGTCCGGATCGTCCTCCTGCTGTTGCAGCAACGGACTGTTGAAGTACTGCCCGCTGCTCCAAAGCTCGTTGGAGAACGAGATCGCCCCGAGGCCGTCGTTGAACCAGTCGACCGACCCGCCGTGGACCGTGTAGAGGCCCTGCCAGATGATGTAGTAGTTGTAGTAGGGCAGGATGCGCTCGCCGGTCTCCCCCAGCTCGTCGTACACGCGGACGTCGGCGAACGGATAGTCGCCCGACCACGCGGCGCCAGGGCCCCGGAGGATCATCCCACCCGAGTTGTGGTAGGTCTGGGCACCCGCGATGTTCGGCCGCGCCATCATGAACTCGTTGAGCGCTCGCGCCTCCGGCAACTCGAACGGGTAGTGCATGGAGCCGCCCTGAACGTACGCCGGCTGCCAGCCGGCGCCGTAGTTGCGGTTGGGATCGTACCCTCCGACCGGATCTTCGTTGACCTCGCCGTCGCCGTCGTCGTCGATACCCTCGTAGCCGAGCAGAACCCAGTCCCCGAACTCATCGGGCGGCACCCGCTCCAGGATGCGCGGATCGTCGTGGCTGATGCGGTGCGTGCCTGCGCCGGGGACGTACTTGCGGATCTGCTCGATGACGCCGTTGCCGTTCAGATCATTCGGCCCGTCTTCGTCGGCGATCCCGTCGCCGTCGTCGTCCACTGGCACGTGCCCGGTGCGGGCACCCGAGCCCGCTCCGTGGAGGAAGTAATCCCGGCCATCCGGGTTCACACTGGGCACGATGTAGAAGACCCGCTCGTCCACGAGACGGGTGATCTCATCGATCCTCCCGTACTTCTCCATCAGGTACCAGATCGTGTAGAGTGTCACTTCCGCACCCTGGACCTCGTTCCCGTGCACGTTGGCCTCGATGTACATCGCCGCCTTGTCCTGCTCGGGACCGGTCGCGGGATTGTTGATCGTCATCACCCACATCTCGCGCCCACCGTAACTCTCGCCGGCCGACTCCAGCGTCAGGAAGTCGGGCCACGTGCGCTCCATCAGGCGGAGCCGCTCCCCGACCTCCTCGTGGTCGAGCCAGCGATCCCAGGTGAGCGGCAGCCGGTGTTCCGGGTCCGAGCCCTGTTGCGCCATGCCACCGCCCGACGCGAGCGACCCAAGTGCGACGAGCACCAACGCGATTCGTATGCGCTTGGTCGTCATCTCGATCACCTCAGCGTCACGGTCGCGGTGTCAGTCCCGCCCTTGTCGGACCGGACCAGGATGTCGATGGAGGCTCCCTGCCTCCCACGGATGAGCCAGCTCACCTGTTCTCGGGTGCCAGAGCCGTCGAGACGGCGGATGGACGTCGTCTTGTCGTCCCCAGACAGGACGGCCTCCGCCGCGACCTGGATCTGCACCATGGTGGGCTGCACCGACCGCGATGTGACACCATGCTGGAGCGCCGTTGGGAAATACCCGATGTTCTCGACCTCGACGCTCACGGTGAAGACACCGCCGCCGTGATCGGTGACCTCGGTGTCCGCGATACGCACGCGCGGCAACATCGCCATCAGCCGTACCGCGAACGCTCCATGCGCGCGCCCGAGCTCCGGCACGCGCTCGGCCGGCGGGTTCAGGGTGGCGTAGGGGCGGAATCCCCCGATCTCCACCTCGCCAAGTTCCGGATGCGTGAACGGGCTCCAGTCCACGAAGACCTCGATGCCCGCTGTGTCCATCGCCGTGAGCAACGTGACGTCCAATCCCTGCTGGTCGCCGTTGCTTCCGCCGCCACGCGTCATGCCTCCGCCGCCTTGCGGACGGTGCCGCGCCGCCTGCCCGCGAGGGGGTACGGACGGCTCCGGTGTCTCGGCTTCCGGATCTGCGCCCGGCTCGCGCTCCTCTGAGTCCTCGGCCGGCTCTGGCTTGGGAAGCCCCCATCCCTGGGTGCTGAACGCCGGCACGCCGAACTGGAAGTACCCGTACTGGAAGAATGCCCCTTCGGCTTCCCGGTTCACGCCGACCTCGGTGATGTCCGTGATCTCGCGGTAGGCCTCGCTGACGGTCTTGAAGTATTCGAGGTCGTCTCGGCTCACCGTCGTCACCGGCCGGCGACCCGAGTCGGGGTCGTTATCGCGCCCCGGCTGCGCGCCGCGCAGGCGCGGCTGACCGCCCCCGCCACCAAAGAAGAATCCTCGGCCGAACCGCGGGGCCGCGGCGAACACGCCCCGCTCGAAGATCTCGGCGTTCGAGGCAGCGGCGAAGGCGGGCAGGTCGAGGACGGCGGCGGCAGCGAGGTTCCCCCGTGCGTCCGGAGCCGTCACGAGGTTGTCCGAGTGCCCGAACGTGAGAATCGCGCCGATGTTGCGGTGGGCGATCACGAAGTCCATTAGGGCGCGGGTCTCCGGCTCACTCACCATGTGTGGTCCGGCATCTCGTTCCCAGTAGGGGTAGGCGTGCTGGAAGTTCCGGTCCAGGTCGACACCGCCGGGGCCATCCTCGTTGAAGAAGCCATCCCCATCGGAGTCGACTCCCTCCCAGTAGAGTGTGAACCTGCCGGACTCACCCTTGCTTGGCTCCGCCCGCTTCATGAGCCGGGCATCGTCCGGATGGAGGACGTATTCACCAGCAGGGTCGGCCACCCGCATGACCGTGACGAGACCGTCACCGTTGAGATCCTCCGGAGGATCCTCGTCGGTCCGGCCGTCATTGTCGTCGTCGAACGGCCGCGCGTTGCGGGTGCGAGTGACCAGTGGACGTGCGAACATCGCCTCCGCACCGTCGGGATCGAGCCTGGGGATCACGTATACCGCGTGCTGGCGCAGCAACGCGCCGATGCTGTCCGCCGTCTCCCCGTCGGCGCCACCCACGAGGTAGCGGATCGTCTCGAGTGCTAGGGCGCTGCCCAGGACGTGGTCGGCCGCGAGATTGCCGACAATGAGAAGAGCGGGACGTGCGTCGAGCGGCCCGCCCGATCGGTCGCCGATCTCGATCAGCCAGATCTCCCGGCCCTCTCTCGAACTCCCGATCGGGCGCATGGTCGCGAGGTCGGAAGCATCGACCAGAGTGCGAAGCTCCCGGGAAAGGTCCGCGA
>JBDHDN010000373.1:0-4253 GCA_039591485.1 Gemmatimonadota bacterium | reverse complement strand
GTGGCCTTCCTGCTCACGATGCGGCGGCTCACCCATTCGCTCGGTGTGCTGACGGCAGCGGCC
Source organism: Gemmatimonadota bacterium (assembly GCA_039591485.1). Taxonomy (GTDB): domain Bacteria; phylum Gemmatimonadota; class Gemmatimonadetes; order Gemmatimonadales; family GWC2-71-9; genus JAOTVV01. The sequence goes on along the minus strand of JBDHDN010000373.1, from coordinate 4,190 downwards.
GATGAGGTCGCACAGGGGAACTTCCAGCCTACCCTGCCGGCTCCGGGCGGCGACGAAGTCGGGAGGCTCACTGCGGCCTTCGGTCTCATGGTGCGTGAAGTGGGGGACATGCTCCGTCGTATCCAGGAGAGCCGGCACCTGGCAGTCGTTGGGCAGTTTGCTTCCCAGCTCTCCCACGAGATCAGGAACCCGCTCACGTCGATCAAGCTCAACCTGCAGCGACTCAAGCGCGACGTGGCCCAGGAGCGAATCCCGTGGGACTACGCAGGGCCGATCGACATCTGTCTGCGGGAGGTGCAGCGTCTGGAGCGCGTGGCCGGTGGCGTCCTAGGGATTGCCCGAACGCGATCCCACGAGCGGGAGCGTTGCTCGGTGCATACGGCTGTGGCGGAGGCGCTGGAGGCTCTGAAGCCGCAACTCGAGGAACGCGGCATAGTGGCGCGTATGCGACTGAGCGCATCCGCCGACACTGTCACGGGCGATGCACGGCAGCTCCGGGGAGTCTTTCTCAACCTGTTACTCAATGCGATCGACGCCATACGATGTTCGCCCACGGCGATGCCGAGGGTGTCGCCGCGCTGTTCACGACGGATGGTCAGCTGCTGCTCACCCACTGCGAGCCCGTCCGTGGCCAGTCGGCCATCCGGGCGTTCTGGCAAGGCACCATGGACAGAGGGCTGACGGAGGCCTGGCTGGAGACGGTCGAGCTCGAGTGGCATGGCAACACGGCGCTCGAAGTTGGACGCTACATGCTTGTGGCCGGTGAGGGCCGTGTCGCGGACACCGGCAACTACGTCGCAATCTGGAAGTACCGTGGCGTGGCGTGGCAGTTGCACCGGAGCATCTGGAGTACCAGCTGCCCGAGTATGGGTTTGCGTGGGTCCGTCGCGATGTCGCGCAGGTGTATCGATCTTTGGCGCCGCCAGCCCACCGTACAGTCCTAGGCAGGTCGTGCTGAACTAAGCCCGGGCTATCCGACCAACCGCGGCACATCCTTCCCCAGCACGGTATCCAGCACTGCCGCCGGGTTGAACAACGCCAGTGCGGAGTTGTGGGTCATTCCCGTCAACTCGAGTGATCCCGGGGACCTCTCTCGTCGAGATCAAGCTTCCCGATGCAAGCTGTTAGCGGGCTTGACCCCCGCGGACCACCTCGCGGTGTGCTTGACTACACCTCTCGATCTTGGTGCCGCTTACTCAGTGCCGGCGTCCGGAGGTAACGCCGTGCACGTGACGTCTGGACTTCAATTGGCTGAACCACGACCCGCACCCGTCGCCCGTCGTGATCGGGTCAGCCCCAGACGTTGGCGGTGAGGTCACTAGCGTGCGACTTGGATAGGCTCCGTGCCGGAGTCACTCTCGACCTTTCCCCGGACGGCAGGGAAGTCGTGTTTTCGGGAGCAGGGTGGCCCAGCAACCGCCGCCCGCTGCCGGGTGAGCTCGGTATCTGGAGGGCCGAGTTGGATGGCTCGGCCCTGACCCTGCTCACGGTGGAGCCCATGTCCGGTTCCTTCCCTCGCTGGTCGCCGGACGGGCGTTGGATCGCATTCCTCCGGTTCGAAGAAGAACTCGACTATGACGGAGGGAACATTCAGCTGATCCCGTTCTCCGGAGGCGAGATCCGACAGCTCACCTCCAACGCGGACAGCGTGGCTGTGGCGACCATCACGTTCTCGTCCGACGGCACCAGGGTTGCATACTACTCCGACAACACCATCAAGACTGTGCCCATCGAGGGCGGTCCGTCGGAGGTACTCGTAACCGCTGACAGCTGGTTCCGTGTCTCTTCGGTGTTGGCCTGGTCACCTGCCGGTCCCCGGATCGCGGAACTGTCACGGACCGACAGGATCTGGGTGGACGATCTGTCCAGTCGGCAGCGGACGGCCCTCGAGACCGGCCTGTCCGACGACTTCGTGTACTTTCTTGCCTGGTCGCCGGATGGGGAACGGCTTGCCTTTGCGGCAGCGAGACTGAGTGAGACCGAGTTCTGGCTGGTCGGTGACTTCCTGCCTGAGGAGCGGTGAGAGTGAACCGAGGCCCCGTGACGGTCAGGTAGCGGGGCCTGTGAAGTCTCCCGTGACATTTGCATGACAACTGCCCCGGACAGCAGTATTACACTGTAGGTCACAACGAGCTCGGTCCGAGCTATGGCTGCACACGGGCATCGACGGCAGGTCCTGCTGTTCCTCGTTGCCATCATCCTTCCTTGCGTGGTGCTGGTCGTGCTCGGGTTGCGCATGGTCCAGCAGGAGCGGGAGCTCAGCGAGAAGCGTCGGGCTGACGAGCGGAGCCGCCTCACCGGTCAGTTGCGGCAGGAGCTCTCCCAGCGCTTGGAGCGAATCGCCCTCGAGGAGGCGGCAGCACTCCTCACCAGTCCCGACCGACCGGCACCGCGGCGCTATGCGAATCCTGCCGTCGTCTTCGTCGGCCGTGCCACGGCTGGGTCTCTCGCTCTGCCGTGGGAAAGTGATCCGCGATCCGCACGATTCCGTCAGCTGCTTGCCGCCGATGACTTCGCGAGCCTTGTGAGCAGTGGGGAGCAGTTGGAGATCGTATCTCGGCAGCCGGATGACGCTATCGGCGCGTATGGCCGCGCACTCGCCGCCGCCCGTGATTCGGCACAGGCGGCATACGCTCGCCTCCTGCGTGGGCGGGCGGCGCTCGCTGCAGGGCGACGAAGCCCTGCACTGGAGGACCTTGCATACGTACTCGATGCCAGCCGCGATCTGGTGGACGAGCACGGCGTACCGCTCGCGCTCTACGCAGCGTCCAGACTGCTGTCCGCGGGCTCACACGGAGATGCGGTGCGCGGCCGTGCGCGGGACATGCTCGACGATCCAGCCTGGCTCTCACCCACTGCGCTCTACTTACTGCGCGATCTCGCGCAGAGCCTGCGATCATCGGACACGACGGAAGCCGAGAGTCGTGTAGCCCAACTTGCGGCGCATATCGCGACACGGCTGGAGTGCGCGGAGCAGCTGGGAGCGCTCGCGCGCGACTACCCTCGTCTAGGACTCGGCGCGGACGGACCGCGAATGCACCAACCGGGCGCACGATGGGTTCTCTACGGTACGCCGCCCTGGATGATCGGGAGGGCCGCGCGCCTCAGTGGGGAGGAAGACGTCGTTCTCGTAGTCTGGGCGGATAGCCTGTTCGCGACGGTCGAGCAGGCCGTCTTCGGATCGAGCGGACTTACCGGCCAGCTCACGGTTGCGGGTGATACCCAGAGCGGAGAGACGCTTGGTGCGACCTTCCCCGGGGTATCCCTGCAATTCGACTCATCTCCCGATGGAGTGGGAGGGGGCCGGGACGAGCGACGCTGGTTCTATCTCGCCGCAGTCGTGCTGGTGCTGAGCGTCACGTCGTTCGGCGCCTACTTCGCAGCGCAGGATGTCCGGAGGGAGCTGCGCCTGGCCGAGCTGCGCTCGCGGTTCGTCTCGGCGGTATCCCACGAGCTCAAGACGCCGCTCACGGCCATCCGTATGTTTGCCGAGACACTCCAGCTCGGGCGATCGTCGTCAGCCGAGACGCAGGCGGAATACCTGGAGACGATCGTCAACGAGAGCGAGCGACTCACGCGGCTGCTCAACAACGTGCTGGACTTCTCCAAGATCGAGCGCGGGAGGAGGGAGTACCACCGCAAGCCCGACGAGCTCGCGGAGATCGTGCACGCCTCCGCGCGGGCAATGCGGTATCCGCTCGAGCAGCAGCAGTTCGTGCTGAACGTCGAGGTCGAGGACGGGCTTCCACCCGCTACCGTCGATCGCGATGCGATCGAGCAGGCGATTCTCAACCTGCTTGCCAACGCGATGAAGTACTCCGGAGACAGTAGAGAGATCAGGCTCAGGCTCCAGTGGGAAGATGGTCGAGCCGTGATCGAAGTCGCGGACTCTGGTGTCGGTATCGAGCCGGATGAGCAGGCCAAGATCTTCCAGCAGTTTTACCGCGTGCCGAGCCGGGACAACGAGGAGGTTCCCGGTACCGGACTCGGGCTCACTCTGGTGCGGCACATCGCGGAAGGACACGGCGGCCGGGTGACGGTGGACAGCGCACCGGGACGGGGAAGCACGTTCGCCATTCATCTCCCGCTGGGTGACGGTACGCTATGACCCGGGTGCTAGTCGTCGAAGACGATCCCGCCATCCTCCGCGGCCTCAAGGATAATCTGCTGGCTGAGTCGCACGAGGTGCT
>JBDHDN010000372.1:0-4256 GCA_039591485.1 Gemmatimonadota bacterium | reverse complement strand
GGAACCCGGAACGGACTGTCCGCAGCGCTGCATCGAGGAGATCCTCGGTGAAGACGGCCTGGTTCTCCTTGCGGTCCACGCGCGCTCCGTGGTCCGCGAGCAGGGCGAGCACGCCCGGATTGTGGATCTCGACGCCGATCGAGCAGAGCAGACTCCGTGCTTCGGCGACGATCCGCTCGAGGAGGTCGTGGCTCAGGAACTGCACTGCCGGCCGCATATCGTCACTTCCCCCTTAGCTCGAGGAGTCCGTCGGAAACTGCCGAGCCCGCCGTGTCCGAGCAAGGGAGGCGGGATTGCATGGCACCGCTCACTCGGTGCTACTGCCGATCAGTCTCCGGCGCTCACCATCCGCCCGTCGGGTGACCAGCACGTAGACTGGCAATCCGGCGATCAACAGTAGCAGACCCCAGAAAACTGCGTCCCGCCCGGCACCGACGATAGCCCAGCCGGAATACAGCAGCGCAAGTGCCGCGGTCACGAGGCCGGTGCCGAGCTGGCGCGGGTTGTGGTGCCGCTGGCGCAGCAGCAGGCGGATGAGCGACACGCTGGAGAAGGCGTACGGCAGGAGAGTCGAAAGGGTCGCGAGGAGGATGACGAACGTAAACGCACCGACGAGACCTTTCGTGTAGTTCGTCGTGACGATGGCGGTTACCAGGACGCTCGACAGCACCAGTGCGGGAACCGGTGTACCGCGCGGCGATCGGCGTGCGAGCAATCGGGGCATCAGTCCGTCCATGGCAGCAGCCAGGGGCAGCTGGCCTTGCAGCAGAATCCACCCATTGAGAGCACCGAAGCAGGAGATCACGGCGCCCGCGGCTACCAACCGTGCCGTCCACGCGCCCCACATGCGGCTCGCTGCGTCGGCGAACGGCGCCGTCGACGATGCGAGGCTGTTTGGAGGGATCACGCCCATTACGGAGACGGTCCCAAGCACATAGACCACTGCCGCCAGCCCGGTGCCGAATAGTGTCGCTCGCGGTATGGTCCGGGCCGGCCGATCGACGTGGCCCGCGGGGACCGTCGCCGACTCGAGACCGAGAAACGCCCACAGGGTGAGCGCGGCAGTGGCAGCGACGGCCCCGGATGTGGACAGCTCGCTGGTGTTGAACGGCGTGAAGTTGGCTGGATCGAGGTAGAGGAGCCCGGCGGTCGCGATGACGACGAGCGGGGCGAGCTTGAGCAGGGTGGTGACGAGCTGCAGGACCCCCGCCTCACGCACGCCCCGCGCATTGATCCAGGTCAGAAACCATATGACAGCCACGGCGGTTGCAGCGCCCAGCAGTGGCTCCGTGGTGAGTGGTGTCCAGAAGAAGCCGCCATAGCTCACCATTGCCGTGACGATCGCCGCATTGCCCGCGCAAATCGAGATCCAGTATCCCCAAGCCACCAGGAAACCGGGAAGGTCTCCGAGCCCGATACGGGCATAGGCGTAAATGCCGCCCGGTCGGGGGACCATGCGGCTCAGCCGAGCGAATGTGAGGGCGAGCACCATGGCGCCGGCCACGGTGAAGAGCCAGCCGACCAGGCTCACTGCGCCGAAGCGGCCGAGGGAGGCCGGGAGCAGGAAAACGCCCGAACCGATCATGTTGCCGACCACGAGCGCGGTCGCGGTCCACATCCCAAGGACTGGCTCGTCGCGACGGTGCAGAGATGTGGGCGCAGGTGTTTCGGGCGGTGGCATGGCTTCGCAAGCTACCGGCACGCGGTCGCCTGCACCATGGCGGACTCCGTACCGCGGACGACCGGCGTACTGGCCGGTGCATCGGTCACATCCTATCCTAGGCGGACGCGGGCCGCGCGGGCTGCACCGCGGCTCCCCGCCCCCGCGAGATCTCGCTCTCCACGACCGCAGGTGCTCCGCCATGTCCCGAGGTTCGAACCCAACCGTCAGTCCCCGCCGCATCGACATGCATTTCCACGTTGGTCTTCGGGGCGATCGGTATCCCGAATGGGGGCACATTTCCGAGCGGATGCGTGCAATGTGGCCTCGCTACGAGATCTTCCTGCTCTACGCGGGACTCGAGAAGGGGCGAGATACAGACGATGTGATGATCGACCACACCCTTCGGACCATTCGGGCGGCCTCTGTGGACGCCGTGGTATGCCTGGCGCTCGACCACGTGTGGCGTGCGGACGGGACGCCCGCCCGCGAGGCGTCCGACTTCTGGGTGGCGAACGAGTACGTCCTCCATCTCAGGGAACGGCTACCAGCGAAGGTCCTCTTCGGCGCGTCGGTGCACCCCTTCCGGCCCGACTTCGAGACGCGCGTGCTGGAGTGTGTCGAGCGCGGCGCCGTGCTGCTGAAATGGCTCCCGTCAGCGCAGCAGTTCAGCCTTGCCCACCCGAAGATCGTCCGCGCGCTGGAGTTCCTGTCGACGGCCAGGAAGGGTGAGCCGCTGCCGCTCCTGCTGCACGTCGGCGTCGAGTATGCTGTTCCGACCAGCGACGAGCGGACCCGGCCGTACGACTACCTCTCCTGGGGGTTCTGGGATCGGTTCTGGAACCGGGTGAGGCGAGAGCGGTGGTACACCCCGGACGTCGATGGTGCGCGCCGGACCATCGACGCCGGGCTCGAGGCAGGCGCCGTGATCATCATGGCACACGCCGGTCTTCCCTACTTCGCCGCACACGCCAAGCTGCTGGAACACGACGATTTCCCCGTCGTCCGGCAGTACCTCGAGCGAACGGCGCGGGGTGAGACCGGGCGGGGGAAGGTTTTCACCGACCTGTCCGCCTGCGCGACGCCCTTCCGCAAGGGCTATTTCGACGAGCTGGCCGAGCTGCCGCCCGATCTGGTGTTGTTCGGTTCAGACTTCCCAACCCCGGTCTTCGAGCTGACCGCCGATCTCGACGAGGCCTCGAGCGACTTTCGTGCCATGCTCGATGGCAATCTCGAGAGGATCGCCGTGCCACAGGACAATCCCGTCGACGTCAACCTTCGTGAGCTGGAGCACTTCTTTCCCGGCCACCCGATGTTCACGAACTTCGACCGCCATCTCACCTGATCGCAGCACGATACTCGGGCAGGGGCCTGGGTGATTACCTCTCCGGCGGGGGCTTCGAACCGTACCGGGTTGATTGAAGGGAGCAGGGGAGTGATCGAGATCACTCCGCGAATACCGTCCCCGTCCCTATTCTGGTGTTCGTGTCCCACACCAGGAGCGCTCCCGTGGTGAATTTCAACAGTGGCAAGAATGGATCCGGCGGCATGCTCGGCACCCCCCGAGGGAGTGGTGACGCACCCCTCTCGATTCTCTCCCGCGGTATCCGGCTGACCGGCACCCTCGAAACCTCGGGTGTCGTACGCGTCGAGGGCGAGGTCGAGGGCGATCTGCGCGCCCATGGCGGGCAGGTGCTCGTGGCTCCCGGCGGTGTGGTCCAGGGCGACGTCGAAGCCGCCCTGGCCGTCATTGCCGGAGATGTGCGAGGGAAGATCGTCGCCACCGAGCTCGTCGAGCTGAAGGCCGGCAGCGTTGTCCACGGCGATATCACGACGCCGCGAATCACCGTCGAGGAGGGCGGAGCCGTCAACGGCACACTCCAAATGCCCGGTGCCACCAAGGAGCCGGGCGCGCGCCGCACCGCCGCTCGACGCGCCGGATCCGAGGAACAGCCGGCACTGCAGCGCGTCGGCTGAGCGATTGGGTGGACCGGCGGCTGCCCTGCTCGCGCGATACCATGTCCCGGATCGCACGGCAGGTTCGCCGATCGTCAGCTCGCCGGTCCGCCCGTCGTCACGACATCCCGAAGATCCACAGGCCGCCCAAGATCACCGATGTAACGACAAGGGCGAGCCAGCCGACCAGACACACGCCGAGTGCCCGGCCCGTGCTGGTGAAGTCAAGCGCCTGCCGTACGGCAACCACCATCGTGACGAGCATCCACACGCTCGCGATCAACACGATCAGCCAGCCGATCAGAGGTACGATCCCGAACACGCGCAGCAGACCCGGTGCGCTGGCGAACCCGATCGTGCGGAGCAGCTGACCGAGGTCGGCCTGGGTCTGCGGTTCTGGAAGGAGCTTGGTGCCGATCACGTAGACGGTCAGGGCCCACACGAACCACGAGAGTAGCGCACCGATAGAGTCGGTGAGCATCTCGACGACACCGAATTCCTCCGCGGAGCCGATCCCCGCGGCGATGCTCGCGAGCACCACGGCGAGCATGGCCTGGGGAAGTGCCGATTCGTCGTGCTCGACTTCCTCGTAGGTCGCGACGTCGAGCTTGGCGGCCTTGACGAGACGCTCGCTGAAGCT
>JBDHDN010000371.1:0-4263 GCA_039591485.1 Gemmatimonadota bacterium | reverse complement strand
TCCGGCGCCGAGGAAGAAGATGCCGGTCATCATCACGTAGGGACCCGCACTACCCGCGACCGCCACCAGTCCGTCCACGATGATCGCGACGCCACCTGTCTTCTGCAGGGCGTCGGCGATCGGCAGCATGCCCGCGATCAGGATGACGCTGCTCCAGTGGATCGCGCGATACGCCTCCTCCATCGAAATGCACCGGGTGAGCACCGCGGAGAAGGCGGCGAGGAGCACAGCGATCGATACCGGCATGACCTTGAGTGCCGAGAGCAGCACCATGCCAACGAGAATGGCGATGGCCAATGGGGCCTTGCGGCGCTCGGGCGCCACCTGGACCGCCTCGTCGGGCAGGGTCAGGACCACGTAATCATGCGTGTCCTGGCTCAGGCGGCCGATACGCTTCCAGGGGCCCAGCACGAGGAGTGCGTCACCCGCGTGCAGCTCCTCGTCGAGGAAGCCGTCGACCACGGCGCCGCTCCGCCGCACCGCCAGCACATGCAGGCCGAGGCGTGAGCGAAACTCGGACTCGTGCAGCGTCTTGCCGACGAGGCGGGACTCGGGATGCACGAGAACAGTGGCCAGGCCCACCTCGTGGGCCCAGCGGCGGCGCTCGGCGTCGCCTATCGTGCGCCGTTCGAGCCCGCGTTCCTCTTCGAGCCGCTGTGCGGCGGACGCATCCCCCTGCACGACAATCGTATCGCCGGCGTGGAGCGTCACGTCCGCTCCAGGGCTCGCGGTCGTCACTGTGCCCAGTCGTCCTTCCCGCTCGCGGATGACCACGCGCACCCCGTAGCTGCTCAGTGCGGTGTCGCCAAGTGGTTGTGTCGCAAGCGGCGATCCTGCGGGGACGCGGAAGCGGTGGAACCGGCCAATCTGCTCGTACTCTTCGAGCAGATCCCGCAGCCCCCTGGCCGCCGGCGTGGGCGGGGCCACGCGATCCCCGGGCAGCAGGAAGCGCCCGAGTACGATCATGTAGATGATGGCCGCCACCAGAACGGCGGCGCCGATCGGCGTGAACGCGAAGAACGAGAAGGGCTCGAGCCCAGCCTGCTCCAGCTCGGCGCTGACGACGAGGTTCGGTGTGGTGCCGATGAGCGTCAGCATGCCGCTGATCAGTGCCGCGTAGGACATCGGGAGGAGCAGCCGCGACGCGTTGACGCTCGACGAGCCCGCGATGTTCGCCACGACCGGGATCAGGATGGCCACCACGGCCGTCGAGCTCATCACGCTGCCGAGAAGTGCGGCAACCAGCATGAGGAGTACCAGCAGCCGGATTTCGCTGTCGCCCGCGGTGCGTGCGAGCCAGTTGCCGATCGCGACGGCGATCCCGGTCCGGGTCAGCATCTCGCCCACCACCAACAGGCCGGCCACGATCAGCACCACCGGGTTGCCGAACCCTGAAAGGGCTTCGCGCTCCGTCAGGACGCCGCCCAACACCAGGGCGAGGAGCACGCCGAGGGCCACGATATCGAGCCGCACGCGACCGCTGGCGAACAGCATGCTCGCCACGGCCATGAGAACGAAGACGAACAGCGTATCGGGGGGCACGATGACGAGGCTCCGGGTGGGTGGGCTGGAGTGACGGCGGGTGCCGCCGATCCAGTTCTGCGGTAACGCTACGATGTGGACCGCGGGCTGGGAAGGGAACTCCTCACCAAGGTTGTTCCTGCGTGCAAGGCTCCGTTCCGTGTTGGTGGCGATACGCGTCGGCCGGCGGTGGCGTCTCGACGCGGACACGTCGAATGCTCGCGGTGGGCGACCACCGCGCATGTGACCTCCCCTCCGCTCCGGAGGTATAGGCCGCAGGAAGGCATCCAGGAGTAAGGCATGCACACGTTGCGGCGATTCGCTCCATTCGTCGTCGGGCTCCTCGTGGCGAGCTGTGGTGACGCCACCGGGCCGGAGCCGGGCGCGCCCATTCTCGGACTCCCTCGCGATCTCGGTGCGGCCGAAGCGAAGCTGATCGAAGCTGACAACCGCTTTGCCCTCAAGCTCTTCCGCGAGATCAACCGGCAGGAAGGGGACACCAATGTCTTCGTCTCGCCGCTCAGCGTCGCCATGGCGCTCGGGATGACGTACAACGGGGCAGACGGTGCCACGCAGCAAGCCATGCAACAGACCCTCGAGCTGATGGACATGTCGCTCGAGGAGGTGAACCAATCCTATCGCGATCTGATCGATCTCCTGGTGGATCTCGATCCCCTGGTCGAGGTCCTCATCGCCAACTCCATCTGGTACAGGGAGAACCTCACGCTCGAGCAGGCGTTCCTCCACGCGACGCACGAGTTCTTCGACGCGCGGGTCTCGGCGCTCGATTTCGGAGCGCCCGGAGCCTCGGACACGATCAACGGGTGGGTGCGCGAACACACCAAAGGGCTGATCGAGGAGATCGTGCCTGCGACGATCCCCGCGAACATCGTCATGTACCTCATCAACGCCATCTACTTCAAGGGCGACTGGGCGTCCCAGTTCGACAGGGACCTGACGCAGGCAGGGCCCTTCACGCTCGAGTCGGGAGCCCAGACCACCACCGACATGATGTGGCATGCCGAAGCGGCCCCGGTCGGGTACCTCCGGCAGGATGGCGTTGCGATCGTGGATCTCCCGTACGGCGGCCGCGCCTTCAGCATGACCATCCTCGTTCCCGAGGCTCACGACGGTATCGACCAGCTGCTGGAATCCATGACCGTGGAGCAGTGGACTGCGTGGATGGCGTTGGTCGACTCCACCGATCTGGTCGTCTCGATGCCCAAGTTCACGCTCGAGTACGAGCTCGGGATGAACGACGTGCTCAGTGCACTCGGCATGGACGTGGCGTTCGCTCCACTGGCGGACTTCACCAAGATGTTCGCACCCGGCGGCATCTGGATCGACGAGGTGAAGCACAAGGCCTTCGTGCAAGTCGATGAAGAGGGCACCACCGCGGCGGCGGTCACGTCCGTGAGTATGACAGACAGTGCCCCGATGCCGTTCGTCGTCGATCGGCCGTTCGTGTTCGTGATCCGCGAGAAGTACTCGGGCACGGTGCTGTTCATGGGGAAGGTGATGGATCCAACGCTCGGGTGACGACCATCTCGGCCGCGGACGGCGGCAACGTGGAAGAAGGACGACCACCGCGCTGCCGCTCTACAGCAGGTGCGGGATGAGGGCCTTCCGCTCGGAGGGGTAGTCCGCAAAGCGCTCTCGATACCAGGCGTGGTGTCGCAGCGCTCGCGGCACGAGGTTGGCCGCTGTGTACAGCGCGAATGCGAGACCGGCCATCGACCAGGTGGCGACAGCCCACCCGGTCCACTCTATGATCTCGCACAGGTAGTTGGGCGCGGAGACCCAGCGAAAGAGGCCGCCACGCGGAACCGCGTATCCGCCGTCGCCAGGCTTCCGCAGGTTCCGAAGGATCGCGTCCGCATGGAGGTTGCCGAACCAGCCGGCGAGGAAGAGCGTGGCACCCACGAGGAATCGCGGATCGGTGAGCCACAGACTCCGGTAGCTCCCGAGATGTCCGATCCACCGGGCGTTGACGTAGGCGTTGAGCACGTTGAAGCCGACCCCCAGGAGCATGACGAGAACGGGCATCCGGCGCTCAGGTGCTCGCATGCGGAAGGGGAAGACGAACGTCCGGTTGAGATAGTGGACCTGCCACAGGCTCAGGAGGACCACGGGGGCCAGCTCGAAGCGATGGTCGCCCGAGAAGAAGATGGCGGTGAACAGGACTACCGCAGGCAGTTCCATGACGATCCAGCCGATCGTCGCCGGAAGCGTCGGGCCCCAGCCTGCGCGCTCGTAGCGACCGTATGGCGCTGCGACGAACAGCAGGATGACACCCGTGATGACCGCAAGCGCGAGTTCGGTGCGAACGGCCCAGTCGTACCACGCGAGCTCGGTCACGCCCGCGCTCCGTAGCTGGGTCGGAGCGGCGTACGCAGCATTCCCACAGCGTCGAACCAGCGATACGCGTCGTGCACGGATTCGCGGATCGACCGTGCCGTGTAGCCCAACTCCCTCACTGCCTTCGCACTGGAGACGGTACGGGCGGCCTGCAACGCAGCCAGCGCTGCGGAGTTGAGTCGTGGCTCCGTGTGGGTGAGTCGGCCCCAGCCGTCGGCGATCGGCGCGAGACCCCGAGCGAGCCACATCGGCACATCGTACCGTGGCGGCGCCACACCTGTGACTTCTGCGGCGAAGGTGGCAAGCTCCCGTGCGTGATGCCACTCACCCGACAGCAGATAGCTCTCTCCGACGCGACCATGCTGCTCCGCCGCGAGCGCACCC
>JBDHDN010000370.1:0-4326 GCA_039591485.1 Gemmatimonadota bacterium | reverse complement strand
GGGCATTCGCAACGTTGTGATCACCGATCAGGGGGAGGTCGGATCGCTCGAGGACCGGCGTCCCCTCACAGACGAGGACACGTCGCTCCAGATCGTACCACGCATCCGCCGGCGTGCCGATCCTGAAACGCACCATGCGGCCCGGCACCCCGCCTGCCAGCGTGCCGACGGCCTCATCGTATCCGTTCAACACCCAGACCGACTCCGGTGTCGCATTCCGAAAGAGAAGTCGCTTGTCCGCGTAGTACGCCTCGACGCTGGGGTACCGGTCGAGGTGGTCCGGCGCGAGGTTCGTGACGACGCCGACGGTCGGCCGTAGCGTCGGCGCGTCGTGGAGCTGGAACGACGATGCCTCGACGGCGACCCAGTGTGGCCGATCGGGTTCCGCGGCCAGGGCCGTCAGCGGACGTCCGATATTGCCGCCCGACGCGGCTCGGAGGCCGGCGGCGCACAACAGGTGTGCGACGAGGCACGTGGTCGTGGTCTTCCCGTTGGTGCCCGTGACCACGATGAGCCGCGCGTCCTGGAGCGCCCTGGCGCCGACGTCGATCTCGGAGACGACTTCGACACCGGCAGCCCGGGCCGCCGCGACCGGTGCGGCGTTGGGGGGAACCCCGGGCGATACGACCGCGACCGCCGCCCGGCCGATGCGTGCGAGGTCATGACCGCCGAGCTGGCACTCGACACCGGGTGGCAGCGCCGCGACGGTCTCGCGCAGCGCCAGAGTATCGGCCGCGTCGGAGGCGTAGACGCGCAGGCCGTTCGCCGCGAGCCATCGCGACGCCGCGGCCCCACTGCGCGCAAGGCCGATGACCGCAGCCTCACCGCGTTGCCACCGCTCGGGGATCATCGGATCTTCAGCGTCGAGAGCGCAAAGAGCGCACAGAGAATGCCGATGATGTAGAACCGCTGGACGATCTTCGACTCCGGCCAGCCGAGCTTCTCGAAGTGATGGTGGAGCGGCGCCATGCGAAACACGCGGTGCGAATCGGCATACTCCCGACCGCGCCGTCGCTTGTGCCAGCGGTACACGCCGGTCTGGAGCATGACGGACACCGCCTCGGCCGCGAAGACACCACCAACTATGAGCAGGAGAAACTCGGACTTGAGCAATATGGCCACGGTGCCGAACGCCCCGCCGATGGCCAGGCTCCCGGTATCGCCCATGAAGACTTCGGCGGGGTGCGCGTTGAACCACAGGAAGCCGAGGGCAGCTCCCATCAACGCGGCGCAGAAGACGGCGAGCTCTCCAGCCCCCGGAAGGTAGTACACGAAGAGATACGCCGCGGTGTCGACTCGTCCGAAGAGATAGGCGAATACTGCAAACGCGGCCGCCGCGACGGCGGTGAGCCCGGTCGCGAGCCCATCCAAACCATCCGTCAGGTTCACGGCGTTGCTGGTGCCCGTCCCGACCAGTGTCACGAATACGACGTAGATCACGGGTGGAAAGATCACGAGCACGTACTTGAAGAACGGCACCGTCGTCGCGCTCGCCGGCACGTCTCCCCATACCGGCACGAGCAGCAGGTAGGTGCCGAGGATGATACCAAACGTGACCTGGCCGACGAGCTTGTAGCGAGCTACGAGGCCACGTGTCTTGCCGGAGATGAACTTCAAGTAGTCGTCGACGAAGCCGATGCATCCCATCCACAGCGTGGCGACACCAGCCACCAGCACGAATTGGTTGGTGAGCGGCGCCCACAGCACCGTCGGTATCAGGGTGCAGAAGACGATGATGAGTCCGCCCATGGTCGGCGTGCCGCGTTTGGACTGGTGCGAGGCCGGTCCCTCCGCCCGAATCACCTGCCCGACCCGGCGGGCGCGGAGCCGCCGGATGATGACGGGGCCGAGGGCGAACGAGAGGACAATGGCCGTCACGGCCGCTCCAGCTGCCCGGAACGAGATGTAGTTGAAGAGATTGAAGAAGATGAGCTCCGGCGCTAGCGGCGTGAACAGATGATAGAGCACGACTCCTCGTCTACCCAGGCAAGAGAAACGGTATGGCTTGTTCAAGCCGCACCCCGCGGGACGCTTTGAGCAACACGAAGGCGTTCTCCGCGAGTCGCGGTGCCAGACGCTCCCCCAAACTGGAGGGGTCGGCAGCCGTGATCAACCGGTCACCGAGTTGCTCGGCATACGGAGCGAAGGCGTCGACGAACGCACCGGTCGCCGCGATCAGGTCTGGCTCGGCCTCGAGAACTCGGCGCGCTACCGCATCGTGCAGCTGGCCGCTCTCCTCTCCGAGCTCGAGCATGGTGCCGACGACCACGACCAGCGGACGCTCACCGCGCATCGCCTTCGCCGTCTCGAGCGATGCCGCCATCGAGGCGGGGTTCGCGTTGTACGTGTCATCCAGCACGACCATGTGACCTCGGCGCAGGACCTCGCAGCGTCCCCCCGGCAGGGCCACGGCAGCGAGTGCGGCCGCCGCTGCCTGGAGTTCCACACCGACGTGCCGCGCCACCGCCAACGCCAGGGTCGCGTTCTCCAGCTGATGCCGACCCACGAGCGGGAGGTGCACCTCAACCCCGTCCAGTGTCAGCATCCCCCGCCCCTCTCCGTCGAGCCCCCAGGTCTGCGGACAAACCTCCGCGTGCGGTGCCGTCCCAGCAACGATCACCCGTCCCGCCCTTGCCCGCGCCCCCGCTGCCAACTGCGGCGGCTCTGTACCCACGACTGCGAGCTCCACATCCTCGAGCAAGCTCAGCTTCTCGGCCAGCACCCCGTCGAACGAGCGAAAACCGTCGAGATGCCCCGTCGATACGTTGGTCACGACGCCCACGGTGGGCTCGACGATGCTCCGAAGACGGGCGATCTCGCCCGGGATACTGGCCCCCGTCTCGATCACGAGCGCGTCGGTGTCCCCTGGCGCGGCGAGGATCGTAAGCGGCACACCCACGAGGTTGTTGAGATTCCCACGCGTCGCGTGCACGCGCCACCGCGGACTGAGCGCGCGTGCGATCAGCTCCTTGGTCGCCGTCTTCCCGTTGGTGCCCGTCACCGCGACGACGGGGCCGGTGATTTCGTGCCGTCGCGCCGTGGCGAGTGCACCGAGTGCGACCAGCGTGTCGGGCACCGGGAACACCGCGAGCCCCGCCGGGACGGGACGGCCTGACTCGACGACCGCACCAGTCGCCCCGCGGAGAAGTGCCGCGTCGAGGAAGTCATGGCCGTCGAATCGATCACCGACGAGTGCCAGGAAGAGGTGGTCCGGCCGAAGCGTGCGCGTGTCCGTGCTGATCCCTCGGAAGGTCCCGTCCATTCGCGCATCGATGCCGAGTACTTCGGCCACGCGGGCCGCGGTCCACGTCGTCACCCGATCGCCCCTCCCGCCAGCGCGTCGCGAACGATCTCCCGCTCGTCGAACGGGAGGGTCGCGGTGCCGATCACCTGATACGTCTCGTGACCTTTGCCGGCGAGCAGCAAGCAGTCATCCGGCTCAAGCAGACCGAGCGCGTGCACGATCGCTTGGCGCCGGTCGGTGATACGCACGTGCGGCGTGCCTCCCATACCGTCCTCGATCTCGTCAATGATGCGATCGGGATTCTCCGTGCGCGGATTGTCGGAGGTGACGATCGCCAGGTCCGCCGCGTCTGCGACTACTCGGCCCATGAGCGGCCGCTTGGCGCGGTCTCGATCCCCCCCGGCCCCGAACAGCACGAGCAACCGTCCGGTGGTGATGGGTCGGAGCGCGCCGACAGCCCGCGCGAGTGCGTCCGGTGTGTGCGCATAGTCCCGCAGCACGAGCCGATCACCTGCCGCGATCCTCTCCAGCCGCCCCGGGACCTGCGGTGCCGTGGCGAGGAGCGCGACCAGCCCGGCGGGTTCGGAGCCGAGCGCCCACGCCGCGGCAGCCGCTGCAAGGGCGTTCGCGACGTTGAAGTCACCGAGAAGCGGCAACCGGACCGGCAGGCTACGGTCGCCAAATACGAAACGCGCCGTGGCCCCCTGCGGATGCAGTGTGACGTCGGCGGCACGGACATCGGCGTGCACAGCCCTCCCATAGGTCACCCGGCGAACATCGGCGCGGGACGGCAGACCCTCCCAGGCCGGATCGTCCGCGTTCACGATCTCCACGCCACCCGCGCCAATCAGCGCCGAAAGGCGGATCTTGGCATCGCGGTACGATTCCAGCGACAGGTGATAATCGAGATGCTCGTGGGTGAGATTGGTGTACACCGCGGCGCAGAAGGTCAGCGTCTCGAGGCGCCGCTGGTCCAGCGCGTGCGAGGACGCTTCGAGGGCCACGGTGGTTACCCCCCGCTCACGCAATTCGGCGAGAGCCGCCTGGAGGCCGAGCACACCGGGAGTGGTCAGATTACCGAG
>JBDHDN010000369.1:0-4329 GCA_039591485.1 Gemmatimonadota bacterium | reverse complement strand
GATCGTCCGGCACGATGCCGTCGTGGTCGCGGCTGACGATGCGCGCCAAGCGGTGCAGATTGTCCGCACGGCGGTAGTACCCGAGTCCCTGCCACATTTCACGCACTTGGCTCTGTCGCGCGCGCGCGAGACGGTCAATGGAGGGAAAGCGGTCGAGAAAAGGGCCGTAGTACTCACGTACGCGTCCGACCTGCGTCTGCTGCAGCATGAACTCCGAGACGAGCACTCGGTACGGATCTCGCGTGCGACGCCACGGCAGGTCGCGGCCGTGCGTGCGAAACCAGCGAAGCAAGCGGCGCTTGAAGGACAGGGCGTTCGACGGAGATCGCCTGGACATGGGGTGGGAAGATATATGCGGAGAGCGGAACGGCGGAACGGCGGGACACGGCACGAGCCCATGACCCGTCTCCCGCGCAACGCGCAGGGCGCAGCGCGCAGTGTGCCCGGCGCGCCCCGGCTCCGGACGACTGTGCCGAGGAGTGGCACGGCATGATCGAGATGCGCGCGGTTCGGAAGCAGTTCGGCGCGAACGTGGTGCTGGACGGGGTCGACTTCACCGTGCGGGGAGGCGAGACGGTCTCCCTGCTCGGCCCGTCGGGTACCGGAAAGAGCGTCCTGCTCAAGCACATCAACGGCCTGATTCACCCAGACGCTGGGGAAGTGTACGTCGACAAGCAGCCGGTTCCGCTGCTCGGCCGGAAGGAACTGGCGAAACTCCGCACCCGGATCGGCTACGTCTTTCAGTTCGGGGCGTTGTTCGACTCGATGAACGTGTTCGAGAATATCCGGTTGGGTATCACCGATCAGGATTGTCAATCGGACGAATCCTTCTGCCGCAACCGGGCGCTGGAGTGTCTGGCCATGGTGAATCTGCCGCTGCAGACAGCCGAGAAGTTCCCGGCCGATCTCTCCGGCGGTATGAAGAAGCGGGTCGGGATCGCCCGGGCGATCGCAGGTGAGCCGACGTATCTGTTGTATGACGAACCGACGTCGGGGCTGGATCCGGTGAACGCGGATATCATCGATGCGCTCATCGAGAAGTTGCAGGACGAGCTTGGGGTCACGAGCATCGTGGTCTCCCACGACGTCCGAGGGGCGTTCCGAGTCGGTGATCGAGTAGCGCTCCTCTCTGAGGGCCGGATTCGGATGGTCGGAACGCCGGATGAGATGCGGCAGAGCCGCGACCCGGCGGTCCGGAGCTTTCTCGAGCGGGACTTCGGGTAGTCCCCGCAGATCGAGGTCGAACGCACATGGATCTGTACTACAAGCAGGAACTCACAGTCGGCGGATTCGTCCTTGCCGCGCTCGTCGTGCTCATCGGCGGGCTCATGTGGCTAACGGGACAGTCGCTTGGCAGTGGTGGACGAGTCACCGTACCGGTGCAGTTCACGAGCATCCAGGGACTCACCGAGGGTGATCCTGTGATGATCTCCGGTGTCTCGGTTGGGCGCGTGGCACGGGTCCGGCTGGAGGCGGTCGGGCGCGTGCTCGTTCAGCTTGAAGTGAACGAGCGGGTGCGTCCGCGGGCGGATGCGCAGGCCAGCATCCGGTCGCTGGACTTCCTCGGTGCCAAGTACGTGCTCTACCAGCCCGGCGAGGCTGACGCGCTCCTGGAAGACGGCGAGATGATCGTCGGAAACCAGGAACGCGACCTCGCCACGGGAGCGGCGGAGTTGACCGATCAGGCGTCGGCCGTGCTGCAGGCCTCACGAGATCTGCTCTCGCCGGAGACCGCACAGCAGGTGCGTGCTACGCTCAATGCGGCAGAGCGCGCAATGGACGTGGTGCACCGCGTCGGCTCAGGACCCATGATAACCGAGGCCGAGTCTGCCATCACGTCGCTCAGCACCGCGGCCGCCAGCCTCGATTCGGTGTTGTCGAACCCGGATCTGCACCGTTCCCTCGCCGAGATGGACGAGATCGCGGTCGGTGTGAGGGAGATGACCCAGGGGCTCGCCGCGGTCTCGCAGAACCTGGCACTCATGCTGGAAACCATGAGGTCGCCCGAGGGTACGGTCGGGCGCCTGCTCACCGACAGCACGTTGTACGTCGACATGCATGAGACGATGGTCTCGCTTCGGATGCTGCTTGACGACGTTAGGGAGCGACCGGGACGTTACGTCAACGTCAGCGTGTTCTAGCCAGGCGCGCGGTGCGCTGCGGTTCCGGTGCCTCTGAGCCGGCCCCTGGGCACCGCGCAGCATGGGGCGCGGCTGATTCCTGTCGGCCTCCCCGAACCTATATTTGGCCACCATGCTGAGTGTCACCTTTCTCGGCACCTCCGCCGCGCGGCCGACCGTCGAGCGGGGGGTGTCCTCGCTCGCGATAGCGCGGGAGGGCGAGACGCTGCTGTTTGACTGCGGGGAGGGTACCCAACGTCAGCTCATGCGCTTCGGTGTTGGATTCACGTTCTCCGAGATTCTCTTCACGCACTTTCATGCCGACCACTTTCTGGGTCTGACCGGCCTCGTGCGAACACTCGGCCTGCAGGGTCGCGAAGAGCCGCTCACGTTGTATGGCCCGGCGGGTGCCTCTCGCTATCTCGGTGCCGCGGCGCAGCTCGGCGTGGAACGCTCGCCGTTCGAGATCGTGATCCGGGAGGTGCAGGCAGGCGAGCGGCTGAACCGGGACGGCTACGAGCTGGAGGTGATTCCGGTCGAGCACGGACGCCACGCCGTCGGGTACGCTCTTCGCGAGCACCGGCGGCTCGGTCGCTTCAACCCGGAGCGGGCCCGGGAACTCGGTGTACCGGAGGGTCCATTGTGGGGCCGGCTCCACCGCGGGGAGGCTGTCGAGTTCGACGTCACGACCGAGTCGGGTGTCGTCGAGCGGCGCACCGTAGGGCCGGACGATCTCGTGGGTGCTCCACGGCCAGGTCGCCTCCTGGTCTACAGCGGTGATACGCGCCCGTGCGAAGCAGTCGTTGCGGCTTCAGAGGGCGCCGATTTGCTGATCCACGAGGCAACATTCAGCCACGAGGAGCTGGAGCGCGCTCGAGAAACGGCGCACTCGACGGCGCGAGAGGCTGCACAAGTCGCACTGGCGGCGAGGGTGCGCCGGCTCGCCCTCACCCACCTGTCAGCACGGTATTCCGCCGCACCGGACGTATTGCGCGACGAGGCGCGCCAGGTCTTTCGTGACACGACCGTCGCTCGGGACGGCCTGGTGATCGACCTCCCCTTCCAGGAAGCCAACTAGGCGGCAACGGTGGGAACACCGCCCGGCGAGCGCCGGGCGGTCAGTCCCTGAATTCCCTACATCGCCCAGCCGGTGGTCTGGTGGCACGCGACACAGTTGGTGGGCCAACCGGCGGGGTGCTGGGCTTCGTAGGTGGCCTGATGGCAGGCGTAGCAGTCGGTGGTGCTCGTCGGGCTGAACAGCGGGGCGAAGGTGGCGGCGTCGTGACACGCCGTGCAGACGAGCGCGTCGTGATCGGAGGGGAGGGTAAAGCCGCTGGCCTGCGCGTGGTCGAAGGTGGCGCCCGCCCAGCCGGAAGTCGTGTGGCACAGGGTGCAGTTGGTGGGCCAGCCGGCGGGGTGCTGGGCCTCGTAGTCGGCCTGATGGCAGGTGATGCAGTCCTGGTCGCTCGCCGGATCCCACAGGGGCGCGAAGGTGTCGGGGTCGTGGCAGGCCGCGCAGGAGAGGGTGGCGTGGACGCCCAGCAAACGGAAGCCACCGCTGGCCTGCTCGTGGTCGATGTTCCCGCCGCCGCCGGCCCAGCCCTCCGGACTGTGACACAGGGCGCAGTCGGTAGGCCAACCGTCCGGGTGGACGGCCTCGTAGTCGGCGAGGTGGCAGGCGACGCAATCGTCATTACCAGCCGGGTCGGCGGCCACGGTGCCGCGGCCGGGGGTGTGGCAGGCGGTGCAGGCGGCCGCCACGTGCGCGCCGAGGAGGGCGAAGCCGCCCGAGGCGGTTTCGTGGGCGTTCACCTTCTCGGTGTGGGGGACGGCGTCCATCACGTGACACAAGGTGCAGACGGCTGCGTCGAAGCCCCAGGCGACGTGGCGGTAGTCGTTGGCGGCGGTATGGCAGCGCATGCACTCGTTCTCGAGGGCGGTGCCGGGGCTGACGCTCAACTCCGCGCGGCCGATGGCGTCACCTGCCCGCGCTTGGATTTCCACCCGCCCGGCGCGCAGCGTGGCCGCGAGGCCCGCTGCCACCGTGGCGACATCCGGGTCGGAGGACGTCCAGGTGAACTCGGCATCGGCCACGGGGTCGCCCAGGACATCGAACGCCTCGGCGGTGAACCGGACCGTGTCGAGGCTGAAGGGGTGGACCACCTGGGCCGGGGTCAGGACGACGAGCGCCGGGATGCCGGCGCCGTCC
>JBDHDN010000368.1:0-4336 GCA_039591485.1 Gemmatimonadota bacterium | reverse complement strand
CGTCGTCCTCGACGTACAGGTCGAGCCGGAGGGACCGATCGCTCACGTCGATCACGCTCCACGGGCCCTTCCAGGCCGGGACTTCACCAGTGGAGGATCGTGTGAGGACGAGTCGGGTGGCGGACGCACGGTCGTGGACGAACGCGTCGATGCGGCTGCCGTCACTCGCCACGATGCCGTCGAACGCGATCGGCGTCCCCGACGGCTGGAAGCGTAGGTGATCACCCTCGCGCCAGACCGGAACCGTTTCCGAACCCGTGGCCGACCGCACCGCTGCGTCGAAGACCCCGGGCGAGCGCTCGCGCACCGTGAATCCGAGCTCGAACAGCGATTGGACCGGTGGGTGCCCGCGCCACACGCCCTGAAGTGCCTCGGGGCAATGCTGCCCGTGCCCTGCGGTAACCCCGCCGACCATCGCGGTAACGGTGAGGAAGCAGCGAGTCCAGGCCCCGGGGTGTCGCATCGTCATAGAGCGCTCCTCGGTTCGGCCGCCAACGGTGTCGTATTCTCCAAATAGGTCACCGCCGGCCGCACTCTGCGTATCGATACCAACCTCGTACGGGGAGCCGCAGTCAGAGGTTTCCGGCCTGTCTTCCCAGCCACCTGGACTCCGACCCGGGCGTGGTGCAGCCAGGGGTTGATAACGTGCAAGTGGCGCTGGCAACGGTGAAGGAAAGGTGGGGGGAGCGTCGGGACTCACTCGCCGACCGCTACGCCCTCGATCGGGGCTGGGCCGAAGCGGGATGGCTCCGGTGCGCCTCGCGGAGGATCGTAAGTACCACCGGCAGGTGGCTTCCAGAGTACTCGTGCCCGGACTGGCTCCAGGTGGAGGGAAGCCGGCGACGCCCCTGAGCAACTGGACGGCCCGCCCGTCTCACGACCTTCCCACTTCGCGACCCGTGAATGTTGGTCTATCGCAGTCCGTACGCGTCCATCTTCCGGTAGAGCGCCGATCGGCCGATGCCCAGCTCTCGCGCTGTGGCCGAGATATTGTCCGCATTCCGGCGCAGGGCCTGTGTGACTGCGAGACGCTCGAGGTCGTCCAACGTCATGCCGCCTGGAATGATCAGCGGTGGTGGAGTGTGCGCAACCGGCTCCCCGACCGGAGCTTCCGGCGGGTTGGGCACCGGTGGATGTTCCAGTGCAGCTGCTTCGCCGGCCTGTAACACCGGCGGGAGATCGCTCAGCCGAACCAGGTCACTCGCGGCGAGCACGCTTGCGCGGTGGATCGCATTGCGCAGTTCGCGGACGTTGCCGGGCCACGCGTATCGATCGAGGGCGTGGAGCGCTTCCAGCTCGAACGCCCGTGCATCCGCCTGTCCCAGGGCCGCGTCGAACTCCTCGAGGAACATGTGGGCGAGCAGTCCGACGTCGCCTTCACGCGCTCGGAGGGGTGGGACCTCGAGTTCCATGACGGCCAGTCGGTAATACAAGTCCTCCCGGAAGCGTCCGGCCGCGACTTCATCGGCCAGACGGCGGTGCGTCGCCGCGACCACGCGCACGTCGACGGAGATCTCGTCGGTTCCACCGACGCGGGTAAAACACTGTTCCTGCAGTACGCGCAGGAGCTTGGCCTGCGCACCGCGTGAGAGTTCGGCGACCTCGTCGAAGAAGAGGGTGCCACCGTCCGCCTGCTCGAACCGACCGGTCCGCCGGTCGGTGGCACCGGTAAATGCGCCTTTCTCGTGGCCAAACAGCTCCGACTCCTGGAGCGTGTCGGGAATCGCCGCGCAGTTCACTGCAACGAGCGTCCGCCGGTGTCGTGGGCTCCGCTCGTGGATGGCGCGAGCGATCAGCTCCTTGCCGCTTCCGCTTTCCCCATGCACGAGCACGGTGATGTCGGCCGGCGCGACACGTTCTATCTGCCGAAACAGCTGCTTCATTGCCGCACTCTGACCGACGATGCCGGAGAATCCCTGCCCGCGAACCTCCCGCTGAAGCGAGGCGACCTGGTAGTTGAGTCGCTGTACCTCCAGCACGTGCTGTGCGGCGGCGATGAACGAGATCTCCTCGAGCGGGGCGATCAGGTAGTCATTCGCCCCAAGGGCCGGCAACGCGTCGGCCACCGGCTCGGCTGCGCCTGCGTTCGTGACGACGAGAACAGCCACCCGGCCGTACTGCCCCCGCACCTCCGAGAGCCAGTGTTCGTTGACAAGGTCCGGGCGCTCCAGTCCGACGACCAAGAGGTCCGGCTCACCCTTCGCAAGGGCGTCGAGACACGACGCAGACCCGTCAACCGTCCGGACCGTGTGGCCTGCTCGATCCAGCCAGCGCACGGCCCGGCCCAGGCCGAGCGACTCGCGCTCCACGACGACGGTCGATCCGGGTCCCAGTCTTCGCATTGCCGTCAGGTTTCCTGCGTCCTTCCCGTTTGACCTGAAACGATACACCAGCTGTCCCCGTGCAGACAGCCTGTGAGATCAATTCGCCGGTATGTCCGAACCGAATGTCCGTATGCGGTCGGGCCAGATTGCTGGACGGTCCGATGACCGCGTCCTAGATTCCGGGCGCACCGAACAGAGGACGGTGGGGGTGCCCGATCCCATGCTCGAGATCACACGCGAGGACGCTGCGGTGACCGTCGCCGTGGTACATGCGTCAAAGCTGGACGCGGGGAACGTCCGGGCCTTCAAGCAGCAGCTCAAGGAACTTCCCTTACCGGAGGGGACGCTCCTTCTGGATCTGACCGAAGTCGACTTCATGGATAGCGCCGGCCTCGGTGCGCTCATGTCGGTGCTCCGATTGGCGACGAGCAAGGGCGGCGGGCTCGCGTTGTGCAGCCTCTCCGCCTCGGTACGGTACGTCGTCGAGATCGTGCGGATGCACAAGATCGTTGACGTGTACAACGATCAGGGCGAAGCGCTGCGGGCGCTGTCCAACTAGCCAACCACTCCGCGCCCAGGGCGCCCCCAGCGGCGAAGGCGGTCCCGCGTGAATCCTGCACATCGTGACCGGGTGCTCTCGACGCCACGTGCTGTGTGCGGACACGGCGGAGGGCGGGTATGACGGGCGCGCCCCCGCTGTCGGACGAAGCCGAGCGCCTCGCCGCGTTGCGGGCGTACGAGATCCTCGACACGCCGCCCGAGGGAGCGTTCGATGATCTCGTCGCGGTTGCCTCCACCGTCTGCGAGACACCGATCGCGCTGATCTCGCTGGTCGACGAAGGGCGCCAGTGGTTCAAGGCCCGCGTGGGGCTCGACGTGCGGGAAACGAGCCGCGAGGTGTCGTTCTGCGCCCATGCGATCCTCGAGACTGGGACGATGGTCATCGAGGACGCGATGGCGGACGATCGGTTCCACGACAACCCCCTCGTCACCGGCGAACCGCGGATTCGCTTCTACGCCGGCGCTCCGATCCGCACGCCGGAGGGACACCCGATCGGTACGCTCTGCGTCATCGATCACCAGGAACGATCGCTCACCTCCGAGCAGCAGCAGGTGCTGGAGGCCCTGGCGCGGCGCGTCACCTCCGAGCTCGAACTCCGCCGCGCCGGTCGGCTGCTCAAGAAGAGTTACGACGCCTTGCTCGCCGCCGAACGCGCACGAGCGACGATCCTCCACAGCTCGCTGGATTGCATCGTGGTCATCGACGAGCAGGGGAGGATCGTCGAGTTCAACCGGTCGGCCGAGGCCACCATGGGCCTGCCCCGCGCGGACGCCATCGGGATGAACATGGGCGATCTCATGGTGCCGGAGCGGCTGCGCGAGGCGCATGCGAAGGGGATGCGGCGACTGCTGGCCGGTGGCAAAGCGCGGGTGCTCAACCAGCGGCTCGAGCTTCCGGCGATCCGGGCAAACGGCGACGAGTTTCCCGCCGAGCTCTCGATCGTGGAGCTCGAGGACACGGGTGGGAAGGGACGCCGGTTCGTGGGGTTCCTGCGCGACCTCACCGGCCAGCGGGAGGCAGAACACGAGCGCGAACGGCTCCGGCAGTTCTACCAGCAGGTGCTCGAGGCGATGCCAGCCCAGCTCGCCGTCTTCGATCGGGACCTGCGATACCTCTACGTCACCCCGAGCGCCATCGCCGATCCGGAGGTGCGCGAGTGGATCGTCGGACACAACGACGCGGAGTACTTGGCGCATCGCGGCCGCGATCCCACGCTCGCCGAGGAGCGCATGCGGCGCCTGGCACAGGTCCGCGACTCGAAGGAACCGGCGGCCTTTGAGGAGGCGTTCCCGGATGCCACGGGCGAGGTGAAGCACTTCACCCGCCTGGTAAGCCCGGTGTTGGACGATGCCGGGGAGGTGATCCAGGTTCTCGGGTACGGTCTCGACGTCACGGAGCGTCGGCGCGCCGAGGAAGCCCTGGAGCGCTCGCGTCAGCACGAGGTGCAGCT
>JBDHDN010000367.1:0-5467 GCA_039591485.1 Gemmatimonadota bacterium | reverse complement strand
ATTCGAGATCGCCATGACCGGCCACCCTGCCGTGAGCGCCATCTTCCACGTCTCCGGCTGGTCGGACCTGACGCGCTTCCTGGCCCACGGCGGTGCCTTCCAGCTCCAGGCGCACCTGTACTGGTACTACACCTATGCGTCGGGGCAACCCGCGCCGCCGGCCGAGGCGTGGCCGCAGATCTTCCGCACCGTTCCATTGAGCGACTTCTTCCGCGGGGCCGAAGGGGTGTGGCAGCTCGCAGCCGCCCCCTACGATCACGCCAACATCACCGTGCCGGTCATGCACGTGACGGGATGGTACGACTACATCTACCCGAACGTGCTGCAGACCTACGACGCGATTGCGACGACACCCCGCGCACCGAACCAGCGACTGATCATCGGACCGTGGTCACACAACGGCGTGCTCAACAGTTGGACGAAAGTGGGCGATGTCGAGTTCGGGGAGGTAGCTGCGGCAGGGATGGAGTGGGCCATGAACCGGGCCGCCCAGTGGTACCGTCACGTGCAGAGCGGGGAGGTCAACGACCTGTCCGCATCCAAGCCGGTCCAGTACTTCGTCATGCGCGACAATCGCTGGATCGACGACGACACCTGGCCGCCCTCGAACGCCGAGTACCAGCAATGGTTCGCTCGGGAGGGAGGTGGGCTCTCCCGCACCGCGCCGACCTCGCACGGACGGACATCGTT
Organism: Gemmatimonadota bacterium; assembly: GCA_039591485.1. Lineage (GTDB taxonomy): Bacteria > Gemmatimonadota > Gemmatimonadetes > Gemmatimonadales > GWC2-71-9 > JAOTVV01. The sequence continues at coordinate 4,777 of JBDHDN010000367.1, read as the reverse complement.
TGTATACGATCCGCTCAACCCCGTCCCGACCCTGGGCGGAGCGAACTCCCACTTCTTCCCGGACAACCTCGGACCGAAGAACCAGGCCCCGCTCCACGACCGTGATGATATCCTCGTATTCACGTCGGCGCCGTTCGCGAGCGACCTCACCATTGCAGGTCCGGTCACGGCGGTGGTGTATGCGTCGACGACGGGCAGGGACACCGACTTCACGGCGAAGCTGTCGGTCGTACAGCCGGACGGCTTCATCCGCAACATCGAGGACGGGATCGTGCGTGCTCGGTCCCTGTTCGACGGTGCGGACGACTCCGGCTACGTAACGCCGGGCGCCGTGCACCGGTACGAGATCGACTGCGGAGCGACCGCGCTGGCGGTCAAGGCGGGTGAGCGACTGCAGGTGGAGATCTCCAGCAGCAACTTCCCGAAGTACGACCGCAATCCGAACACCGGTATCGACCCGTTCGCCGCGTCGGAGTTCGTCACGGCGACCCAGACCGTCTATCACTCCCCCACGTACCCGACCCACGTGGTCGTTCCGGTCTTGCGCTAGTGCCGGACTCGGCAGGGTGCAGCCGAGCCGTGGCCGTTCGCTGGAATCCTCGTGGCGAGCCGGGCCGCACGCGCGAGGCACTCATCCCACTCTCACCACGGAGAAGGCGAGTATGGATCGCATGCAAAGGGACATTCGCTTCCTCAAGGCCTATGCGGTGCTGGCAACCACCCTCTGCGCCATACTGGTGCTCACGGGATTCACTGGGCTCAGCGGACGGCAGACCTTTGCTGAGATCGATGTGCAGCGCATCAACATCGTGGAAGCCGACGGTACGCTGCGTATGGTCATCTCGAATCAGGAGCGGCAGCACCCCGGGATCGTCAACGGCAAGGTGATCGAGCGCAGCAGCCCCCGCCCGCCCGGCATGATCTTCTTCAATCACTTGGGTGACGAGATGGGTGGGCTGATCTTCGGCGCGAACGGCGAGCTCGGTCACTTCGGAACGTTGACGTGGGACAAGGTGCGCAACGATCAGACGATCGGATTCCGGCACCTCGAGGGTGACGACGGCGCGTACTCCACGGGTCTCGAGATGTGGCAGCAGCCGAACATCCCGTCCGACGTCATGATGGCCCGCTACGACAGCGCGGACGCGGTGAGCGACCCGGACGCGCGCGCGCGCGCGATTCGGGAACTGCTGGAGCAAGGGCAGCTGACCACGCGACGGCTCTTCTTCGGCAAGGGCAGGAATGACGCGATGCTGCTCGACATGCGTGATGTCCAAGGGAGAACCCGGATCCGCATGTCTGTCGCCCCCGATGGCACGCCGTCCCTCGAGTTCCTCGACGAGTCCGGCAGCGTCGTCCACGCGGTGCCGGAGAGGTAGCCGACGGCAGCTGGAGGGTGCCGGGTCGTCCCCGTGGGGGTGCCCTAGCGCGCCGGATGGTGTCGCGCTCGCGCGCGCGCCGTGCGCGGTGACACGTCCCTACTTCGTGCGTCCTGCGCGGGTGAGGTGGACGGGCGCCCGTCTCAGGTCGTGTCGTATGCCGTTGCCGGTTCGGAACTGGACAGCGTGCCGCCGGTGAGCGCGATCAGGCCGGCGAGCGACCGACGGAGATCATCCACGTCACGCGCATTCTCCTTGATGCCCCGGGCAGAGAGGGCGAGCGTGTGCGCCACCTGTCCCGGGTCGATCCCCACTGAGGTGTGCGGCGCGATCACCGACGCGAGCAACGTCTCGAGCTCGGCGTAGGCCCGATCGATCACGTCCCGGCTGAACGCCTGCGTACACTCGAGCAGCTCCTTGGCGTCGGGCGACTGGTGGACCAGCTCGTACGCCCGCACGATCCAGATCTCGAACACCTGCTCGAGCTTCTCGGCCACCGAGCCGGGACCGGCGACCCGCTCGCGAATCTCCGCGAGCGCCTGCTCCATCAGCTGCCCGGCGACCGCGTTGAACACTTCCTCCTTGCTCGCGAACGCCGCATAGAGCGTCGGTCGGGAGATTCCCGCCTCAGCAGCCAGGTCGCTCATGGTGACCCGCCGGTAGCCGTACCGCATGAAGGCTGAGGTTGCGGATCTGATTATCTGATCGCGGTGTTTGTCGTTCATATTTGAAGTATTGACAAAACACGTAAATCTGTCAATGTTGACAACAAGACAGTAGGTGTAAAGCAGTCATTTGGCCGGCTTACCAAGGCGTTTCGAGTTGGCTGCATCCTCTGGAGCACTGCCGACGGCCGCCGTCGCCTCCCTCCGTGCTCCGGTGCCGAGCGAACACACCACTCACAGGAGTGACGCAGCATGAGGTGGACCGACGACGATATCCCCGCGCAGACGGAGAGGACCGCCGTGGTGACCGGTGCGAACACCGGGATCGGGTACGAGACGGCGCGCGCGCTCGCGCACAAGGGCGCGCACGTCATCCTCGCCTGCCGCAGCCGATCGAAGGGTGCGGCGGCCGCCGCCCGCATCACCGCCGAGGATCCGCGGGGCGACGTGGCGTTCGCGGCGCTCGATCTGGCGGACCTCGATACGGTTCGAGCCTTTGCCGGCGAGCTCGCAAGCGCCCATGAGCGACTCGATCTGCTCATCAACAACGCCGGCGTGATGGTCCCGCCGGAGAGCACAACGAAGCAGGGCTTCGAGCTGCAGTTCGGTGTGAATCATCTCGGCCACTTCGCGCTCACGGGACTCCTGCTCCCGGTGTTGCGAGCGACGCCGGGCGCCCGCGTGGTCACCGTCTCCAGTGCGGCCCACAGGATGGGTGCGGTCAACTTCGACGATCTTCACTTCCGTGAGCGCGGCTACCAGCCGTGGCCGGCATACGGACAGAGCAAGCTGGCGAACCTGTTGTTCACCTTCGAGCTCCAGCGCCGCTTCGACGCCGAGGGCCTCGCCCTGACCGCCGTGGCGGCGCATCCGGGGTGGACCGGCACGGACCTGCAGCGGAACGCATGGCTTGCGCGAACGGCCGGTCTGGTCCTCGCGATGCGACCGGCGCAGGGTGCACTCCCGACACTCCGGGCGGCGACGGCGCCGGACGTGCGGGGTGGGGATTACTACGGCCCGCACGGCTTCCGGGAGATGCGGGGCTATCCCGTGCGGGTCGGAACGACGGATGCCGCAAAGAACGCGGACGATGCCGCGCGGCTCTGGCGGGTGAGCGAGGAGCTGACCGGCGTGCACTACCTCCGTGCGGCGGAGGCAGCCGCATAGCGCGCGTCATTTGTACCACGGCGCGTTGGAGCCGAGGGGCACACCCCCTCGGCTCTCGTGCTGTACTGCCGCGGGCGTTCGGCGGAGCCCGACTCTACCGCAGCATCTCCGCGATCTGGGGGCGCGTACGCTCGATCCGCTCATAATCCAGCTCTAGGCCGTAGGGACCGAACGCCGCTCCCACGAACTCGTAGATGCCCCTCATGGCGTCGAACGGGGCGCTCACCACATCGAGGGCGGTGGAGCCCGCGTTGTTTCGGATGCTCTTGTCGGCACCGGCAGCCAGCAGGGCCTCGACGATCTCGCTGCGGCAGAAGAACGCCGCGCTGATGAGGGCGGTGGACCCGTCGTTGTTGCGCTGATCCACGTCGGCCCCGTCGGCGCCCGCTGCAATCAGTTCCCGAGCGGCATCGAGGTTCCCTTGCATCGCCGCCTGGTGAAGCGCCGTGCTGGCCGGGGCGCCCCCAGGCGCGGGCTGTGCCACACCCAGCGCCTCGTCCAACATCTGCACGAGCTCGTCCCGCGAGTAGGAGAACCGGTGCCCCTCATTGAGCTCCACCGCTTCCCGCAGGGCCTGTCGGATCGTGATCGCCGCCTCGCCTTGGCTCGGCACGACCATGTAGCGGCGCTTCGGCGTATCGCTGGTGAGGAAGTCGAGCGCCGCCAAAGCGACATCATCCGGCTCCTCGAACTGGGATCGGTCGAGGGGGCCGGTGACCATGTCGAGCATCGACCCGTACCTCGAGCCCGCCGCCGAGTAGCCGGTCGCCTGCATGCGCGCGACCATGTTCGCCGTGATCTGCGACTTGTAGTTGCCCGGTTCCACCACGGCGACGGCGACCCCGAACCGATCCAGCTCGGCGGCGAGGGCATCGACATAGGCCTCGACCCCGTGCTTGCTCATACTGTACGCCCCTATGAATGGCCCGGACAGGATCCCGGCGATGGAGCTGACGGTCATCACGCGGCCGCCGCTCTCGATCAGCAGGTCGGCGAATGCCTTGGTCACGCGGTAGGGCCCCAAGAGATTCGCATCGAGCTGGAACCGCATGTCCTCTTCCCGCAGTTCGATCAGCGGTCCCATGACGGCAACGCCCGCGTTGTTGATCAGCCCGTAAAGGCCGCGGCCCTCCGCGCGGACGAGCTCAACGGCCGCATCGATCTCCCGCTGGATGGTCACGTCCAGGCGGACAGCCATCACGTTGTCCATCGCGTTCAGCCGCTCCAAGTCCTCGGCTTTGCGCGCACCCGCATAGACGAAGAACCCATGCTGAGAGAGGACCTCGGTCATGCGGAGTCCGATCCCGGAGCTCGATCCGGTGACGAGCACCGCTCGCGCACCCTCCGCCTCCTGAGCGGCAGCCGGATGAGGCGCGATCGCAAACGTCATCACCGTGACAAGCAGGATCCAGGTGCCACGGGTGGACGGCAGTGTTCGGTGTACCATCGATCCCCCTTCGCGCTCGGTGTCTGGTTGGACGGGGACTCCCCTAATGGTAGGAGGATGCCGTGGTCGGGGCGAACCGCCGCACGGCCCCCGAGCGAAGGATCCGAGATCGCTCCCAG
>JBDHDN010000366.1:0-7470 GCA_039591485.1 Gemmatimonadota bacterium | reverse complement strand
CTTCTCGTAGATGAACTCGTAGTAGTCCCGCATCTTGAGCTCCGACGCCGCCTGGTCGTCGACGATCACGGTGGCGTCGCGATGGAGCTGCAGCGCGCTCGCGGTCACCATGCTCGTGACCGGTCCCTCGACCGCCTGCGCCACCGCCCAGGCCTTCGCCTCCCCGCTCGCCACGAGCACCAGCTGCCGGGCGTCGAGAATGGTGCCCACCCCCATGGTGATTGCGTAGATCGGCACGTCTTCTCTGCGGTCGAAGAACCGCGCGTTGTCGTCGATCGTCTGCTTCGACAGGGTCTTCAGCCGGGTGCGGCTGCTGAGCGAGCTGCCGGGCTCGTTGAAGGCGATGTGCCCGTCGGAGCCGATGCCGAGGATCTGGAGATCGATGCCGCCGCACTCGGCGATGCGCTGCTCGTACCACTCGCAGAAGGCGGGGTAGTTGCTGGTCGTGCCGGAGGGAATGTTGATGTTCTGCGGCGGGATGTTCACGTGCCGGAAGAAGTGCTCGCGCATGAAGTAGTGGTAGCTCTGCTCGTGCGTCACCGGCAGACCCACGTACTCGTCGAGGTTGAACGTGGTCACGCGCGAAAAGTCGAGTGTCTCCTCCTGGTGCAGTCGCACCAGCTCCTGGTACAGGCCGAGCGGGGTCGAGCCCGTGGCCATCCCGAGCACGGCGTTGGGCTTGGCATTGAGCACATCGACCACGAGCTGTGCCGCGGCCCGGCTCATCTCCTCGTAATCCGGCTTGATGATGACTTCCATGGCATGCTCCGCGGTAATCCGTCCGCCCTATCCGTCTATCCGCCTATCCGCCCCAATCATACGCCTGGAACCTGGGATCGAATAGGTCGGGACGCCGGTCGTGTCGGGGAATACGCCGTCACCGTGGCCGGGAGCCGGCGCCCCCGAACGGGCCTGTTCGATGAGGCTCATCGCGGCTCTGGAGTGCATGGTACGCATATGAAGGACGGAGGAGTCTCGCAAGTGACTACTCGTAGACACCTTAGCGGCATGCGAGCGGTGGGCATCAAGGTGCTCAGGGACCGGTTGAGCGAGTAGCTCCGGATCGTGGCGTTGGGCGAGACGGCGCTCGTAACGGACCGCGACCGTGTCGTGGCCGAGCTGGTGCCGCCCGGTTCCGGTCGCAGCCCGTTGTTCGCGGACGGCGTGCTCGCTGACACCGTGCGGCGTGGCTGGATCACGCCGCAGGATGGGGCGGTCGATCCGGAACCGCCTTCACAGCCCGTCGCGCGGCTGGAGGCACTGCCTGCCGAGCTCGAGCGCGATCGGGACGGACGGTGGTCTACCTCGACATGTCGGTCGCGCTCGCCCAACTCTTGGCCGAGGATCGACGTCCTTCCAGGTCATTGTGGGCACAGCCGCTCGTCAGCAGCAGGCTGCTGGAGTACGGGTTGTGGAACCGCTTGTATGCCCGCGGTATCGCACGGGGAGCCGGCGCGCCTGCTCCTTGCCAGGTTGGCGTTCCTCGAGCTTGCCTGTCCCGTTCTTGCCCGCGCTCCTCGAGCCGTTTCCGATCCGGGTACGCGCACCGGATGCGCTGCACCTCGCGTTTGCCGAGTTCCTTCGTCAGGCCGGTCAGACCGTGCCGCTCGCCAGTTACGACGCCAAGCTCACCGAAGCAGCGCGCGCGCTGGAATTCGACGTCGCGGAGCTGCCGTAGGCGAAACGCCCGGGACGGCAGATGTCCGGTCGTTCGGCGGGCGCTTGCGTCCCGCGCCCCCTCCCGCTGCATTCGTGCGGCCCACCCGGGAACCCGGCCCTCCTTGCGGGGTCCTCTCATGGGAGAGGACCACGCTTCGTCTCTTCGGGAGGCCACCATGCGAGCATGGATCCCCGCGTGTCTCTGCCTGCTAGCCGCCGCGTGCGTCTCGACGAACGTGCAGCAGCTCGACCACGCAGTCCGCCCAGCTACCGCACTCGACTCCGTCGCCGTTCTGGCCGAGGCACCGCGCCAGCCGTACACGGTCATCGCGGTGATCGAGTCGCGGGGCGAGTCGGTGTTCGACAGCTTCGAGGATCTCCGGCTGGCGCTCTGCGCCGAAGCCGCGGCGCTCGGGGGTGACGCCGTGATCCTGGGTCAGGTAGACACCGACGAGCGCTTTATCCTGACCGGAACGGCGATGATCAGGTCCGTGCGGAAGACGCTGACGGGCACGGTGGTGGTGTTCGACGGGTAGGCGGACCGCCCTACCGCTCTTCGTCGAACGGGTCCTCGTTCCCGATCGTGATCCGCCACAGCTCGCGGGCGCACTGGGTGGTCGACATCCGACCGACCTTGGCGCGGGCCGCCCCGGCGGCGATGCCGGCCGCGACGCCCTCGAGGGCCGCTTCCACGTCATCAGCGACGTTCAGGCTGTCGGCACCGACGGCCTCGAGCTGAACGCGCGCTTTCTCCGCGGCCTGCTCGATCCGGTCCTCCATCTGCCAGATCAGCTCCTTCTCGAGCATGCCGCAGGGCGATGCCGTGCGGTAGTGCACGAACGGGTAGGCAATCACGACGATCGCGACGAGCGCGGTGAGCTTGGCGAGTCCTTTGAGCATCAGTCCTCCCTACGCGGCATGTACGGCAGGGGATTCAGCGGCGTGCGGCAGGGGCGGGATCAGGGAGGCGAAACCGAGCCGTCCTCTCGTCGGGTGCCGCCGGCGGGCGCCAGCTCCGCTTCGACCACGGCGGTCCAGGTCGTTCCACCATCCCCCGACTCGCGCAGGTCGTACCGCAGCCGCCCGGCGTTCACCCATTCCCACCGCTCTGCCACGAGCACCTCGTCGTCTCCCTCGTGCCGCGAGCCGAGCAACTGGGCGTCCGCCCCTCGCACCGGGCCCTCGAGTCGCTGCAGCATCGGATGGGACGTATCGACCCGGAAGGCCACCCAGCGGCGGACGCCCTGGTCGAACGTGCGGATCTCGTACGCCTCCCACACACCGCCCCCCACCTGGAACCGCTCCTCGACCGCGCAACCGCCGAGCGTGTAGTCGCTGCGGAGTGAGGCCGGCGCGGTGCGGCCGTCCGCGAGCGTGGCCGTCCCATCCCACGCGCCGATCGCGAACTCGAACTCGACCATCGCGGGGAACCCGCAGCGCGGGAGCGTGTCGACCCACGCCGGGCGGATCATGCTGTCGCCCGCGGCATGGCGGGTGAACTCCATGATCCACGTCGTGCGCCACGTGATACCGGAGTCGCCGGACTGGGCGGCGTCCCACCGCAGCATGTCGGGATGGATATCGGCGAAGGTGAAGCGGGTGAGGAGCTGCCGGTCGTGCTGATCGACCCCTTCGGTGAAGAACTCACCGCGGCCGTGCCGGAACTTCCCTTCCAGCGTGCCGAAGGTCGGCCGGTCGGGGCTCGGCCAGAGGATCACGATGTCCCATTCCTCAGCCATGGGATTGAAGGCGCGTAGACTCGCGCCCCGGATGCGGTCGAACGACAGCTCACCGTACCACTCCTCGACCAGGGCGCAGCCACCGACCACCGACTCAACCCTGCTCACGGACGTGCCCGTCGAGTACCAGCGCGGGTCGTCGCTGCCCGGCTGGCGGTGAAGGTTGCGCACGTCCCAGTCACCGATCCAGAAGTCGAACTGCCGCGATCGCTCGTCGGGACAGACGTCCGTCGTGGAGAGCGGCTCCTGGCTGGGCGCCGAGCCGGCGAGGACGCCGACCAAGAGCACGACGCCCGCCGTCGCGCGCCGCGGGACAGGCGTCACGGAAAGGCCACGGTCGATCCGTCTACCCCGACCCGGTAGAACGTTCCTTCCTTCCACAAGAGCGCCTCGAACCCGCCGAGCGCATCCACCGGGACGTCCACGCCGTACACCCGACCGCCGTAGAGCTGCGACACTTGGCCGATCTCGGAGTGGCCGACGACAACGGTCGTCGCGCCGTAGAACTTCAGCACGCCGTCGAGCTCTTCGGGCGTGATCTGCAGGTACCGGCCGTCCATGCCCATGTGGTACCCCCGGTACCACAGCGGCCCCTCGGTCCCGTTGACGAAGAACGGCACGTCGCTGAAGAAGAGCTCGTACGACCGCATGTCGATGATGCTGCGCGCCGTCTCGTTGAGCTGGGCGAGATCGAGCCCCCGCTCGACGGACTTCATCCCGAGCCCGCCGTGGACGAAGACGATGTCGTTGACCTTGACGGCGACGTGCTTGGTACCCGGCCCCCGGCCTCGCGCGCCTCACGCTCGAGCCGATGGATCAGCCAGATGCACTCGGTCACACTGTCGCCGCGGTCGAAGATGTCGCCGTTCACCACGAGGTGGCCCTTGCCCCAGCTCCACCGGTCTGCCTTGTCGATGACGCCCGCGCCGCGCAGGAGCGCGACCAACTCCTCGTAGTCGCCGTGGATGTCGCTCACGACCAGGATCCGTTCCACACCATCGAACTCGTATGGCTCGATCTTCGGCGCCCTGGCCGGAAGGTCGTACGAGCTGAGCGAGTCGCCGCACATTCCGTCGAATTTCAGGTTGCTCGACGTGCGATACCGTTTGAGCTCGAACTCGCCACGACACAGGTAGAACACGGACGCATCGGTATCCGACTGCCAGTAGACGTGGGGACCGTCGTTGAGCGAGTCGAGCGCTGCGGTCGCCGCGGGCTGCTGCGCGCCGAGCGTCGTGGGAACGAGCCCAGCGGCCAGCACGATCAGGGCGAACGCGCGGACCCACCGACTCGGGGAGGGGATTTCGCGCTGGCGTCTCACCACATACCTCCGTTCACAACAGGAGCAGCAGCGTCGTCGCGACCGCCGCGATGCCAACCAGAATGAGAAAACCAATCGGAACGCGCCGCCGTCGGGGCCGGTGACGGCGGGTCCGGCGATACTCCGTGGTACGCTCGTTCACGTCCAGTCCGAGTACCTCCACCCGGCGGCGTGCACGTCCCGCCGGCGAACCGACGAACGCCGTCTGGAGGATGTCTCCCAGATCCCGCACGGTATCGAGGGTGGCTGATACGGGCGACGACGGCGGGGGCGCCGTCGACGGGTCGCGGTCTTTGAGCAGCTGGTACGCTTCGTTGATCCGCGCAAAGTTGCGATCGGCCTTTGCCTTGAGGCGCTCGTTGTGCGAGAACCGGTCGGGGTGCCACACCTGCGCGAGATCGCGATACGCCGCATGCACCTCCTCGCCGGACACCCCTCGGGGGAGTCCGAGCACTCGATACGCGCGACGTTCGTCCATCTTCATGGTTCGCTCCGCAACACCCACCCGTTCGGATCGATCGCAATGGCGGCATCCGGGCCCACTGCGATGCGGGCATGTCCGTCCGGCAACTCGACGCGCCGGACCTCGTCGTCGATGGCCACGTCCACCGGCATGGCAAAGGGGAGGCCGGCCGGGACGTCCCAGCGGAGCGTGAGTGCCGAATCGGCGCGTTCGACCGCCAGCCGCGGCAGCTCCGCCTGTCGAACATACACCTCAAAGAACCAGTCGAGTTCCCTTTGGGCCACCTCGGACGCCAGCGCAACGAGCTCGTCGGTGGTCACCGAGCGGCAACGGGTTGGTGTAGGCCTGGACGCTGGTCAGCACCTCGCGCGGCGCCACCGGCCGCCGGTTGGCGAGGAAGCGTCGGTAGATGGTGAGCAGGTCGCGCGCCTTCTCCTCCCCGAGCCGCGACTCGGCGTAGAGCGGCTGGGCGTACTGCGCGAACCCCTCGTTGAGCCACAGATCCTGCCAAGCGCGGGGCGTGACTTGGTTCCCGTACCACTCGTGGGCCAGCTCGTGCTGGTGCAGCCCGTCGAAGCCCCAGTCGATCCCCGCCATCGCGTCGTCGCGATAGCCTGCGCCATACGCGATGATCGTCTGGTGCTCCATGCCGAGGTAGGGTGTCTCGGCGATCCCGTACTTGTCGGCCCGAAACGGGTAGGGACCCGCGAGCTCCTCCATGTGCCGCATGTGGTCGAGGAACTCCGGGAGGGCACGCCGTGCCTGGCGGAGGTTCTCCGGCAGCACCCAGAACGACACGGCGACCGAGTCACCGCCGATGCTCGGATAGGAGGCCGTGATCTCCCGATAGGGTGCGATGTTCAGGCTCACGCCGTAGTTGTTGATCGGCGTCGAGACGAACCAGTCGTACTCCGTCCAGCCATCGGGGTCGCGGAAGCTGCCGCGCAGCCGCCCGTTGGCGGCGACGAACAGGGGTTGCGGCACCCGGATGTGGAGCGCCATGGAGTCGGGCTCGTCGGCCAAGTGGTCCTTGGTGGGCCACCAGAGATCCGCACCGAACAACTCGCACGACACCGTGATCCAGGAATGGTTGCTCTCCGTGCGAGCCCAGATGAAGCCGTCGAACCCACCGGGCGGGACGGCACGCGGCCGGCCGCCGTAGACGACCTCGACTGTCAGCGACTCACCGGCGCGATACTCCCTCGGCAGGGTAATCCACAATTGCCCGCCCCTGCGCTCGTGCGTCACGGCGACACTGTCCACCAGCACCTCGGGAACCGCAAACACCGTGTCCAGATCGACCACGAACACAGAGAGCGGCGCCGTCACGTCGGCGTAGATCACGTTGGACCCCGCGATCGAGCTGTCGGCCGGATCGACCGTGAGCGCCAGCTCGTAGAAGCGCACGTCGTACGCTGCCTGCTCGGGCGCCATCGGGCCACCGGACGACCCGCGGCGTTGCGCCGAGGCGGGGGCGCCGAGCACGGCAAGGAGAAGCAGGGACGCCAGCTGTCGGTTCATGCGATCGGGGGATAGAGGGGCCTTCTGAAAGGTACTGCCGAGGCGCGGAGGGGGAACGGCGGGGCGGATGGACGGCGGGCCCGCCAATCCGCCCGTCCGTCTATCCGCCTATCCTCCAATCCGCCGCGTCAGCGCCGGCACCTTGCCGAGCAGCCGGGCGTAGAGGGTGAGCTGGCCGCGGTGGTACATCTCCTGGGCGATGCCGTGGTGGAGCCACTGAAACTTGGTCCACTGGCTCCCGTCGAAGTTCTCGATGAGTTGGACCAGCGACAACTCGCCCACCTTGCGGAACTGGCGCTCCGCGTCGGCCAGCTGCTCCTCAAGCAAGGCGAGCAAGTCACGCTTCTCGGTCGCCTCGTACACGTGCGCCGCATACATCTGAAGCAACTCGGGCCAGGGTGCGCGGCGGAAGTCGGTGTCGGGCCGAGTCAGCTCGCCGGTCATCATGCAGGCCACCTCGAGGATGTGCTGCACCTGCTCGCTGACGCTCCGCACTTCGGGCGTGGGCCGGAAGCCGAACTTCGCCGCGGGGATGTTGTCGACCTCGGCGATCAGTCCCTCACGGACGTCGTGCCAGCTGCCGAGGCTCTCGTCGAGATAGGAAGGGCCGGTACGCATCGAGATCGCTCCGAGCATTGGTGATGAGGTGCAAGGTAATGCCGCGCGGACGTTGCACGCTGCACCTTGCAGGTTGCACCTTCAGACATGTTCCTTCCCTCCCGCGGCCGCCAGGGCCCCGACCCGTATTTGCGCCTCCGTACGGCACT
>JBDHDN010000365.1:0-4358 GCA_039591485.1 Gemmatimonadota bacterium | reverse complement strand
CAGATCTCCCGCAGGACATCTCGGGGATCGGCGTCGCCGGCATGCTTGGCCATCAGCGTGGGATTGGTGGTCACGCCGTCGATCAACCCGGCTCGGGCCGCCCATCGAATGTCGGAGACGGCAGCGGTGTCGAGGAAGAATTTCATCGTGTGAGAGCCTCTTCGAGTTCAGGGTAGCGCACATGTGTCAGAAACAACCCGTGAGGCGGGGCAGGGGGGCTTGCCTCCCGATTGTCCGTACCCGCAAGCAGTCGGGACACGTCAGCTGCTGGCCGTCGCCCGCGCGCTGCGTCCACCATGGTCCCCACGAGGAATCGCACCATGCGATGGAGGAACCGATCCGCCTCGACGGTAAAGATAAAGCCGTCGACGTCCGGCCGCGGCGTCCACGCACACTCGATGACGGTGCACCGGTAGTGCTGCTTCGGCTGGCCGACGGCCGCGAACGCTCGGAAATCGTGCGATCCGACGAGTGGACGCGCCGCAGCGTCGAGGGTATGGGGCTCGAGAGGCTTCCCAAGCGCCCACTCGAACCGCTGGCGAAAGGGAGAGGCTGCGGCCTCATCGCAGCCAATCACATAACGGTAGCGGCGCGAGCGGGCATCGCGCCGAGCATGGAATCCCTCGCGAGCCGCCCCGGCTCGGACCACCCACATGTCCTCCGGCGTCAACGCTCGGAGCGCTCGCGTCAACTCTTCCGCACGCCACGGCCGCGGCAGCTGGAAGCTCACGACCTGCCCGAGTGCGTGGACACCGGCATCCGTCCGCCCCGCCGCCGTGCAGCCAACCGCGCTGCCGGCGATGCGCTCGAGCGCCGCTTCGAAGACTGACTGCACGGTCCGCATGCCGGGTTGGCGCTGCCACCCGGCGAACTGGCCGCCGTCGTACTCGAGGATCGCGTAGAAGGAGGGCCCGCGCATGGGCCGCAAGATAGGCCGCTGGGAGAGCCGGCAGAAGACTGGGGGCGTCCAGCGGCGACCCGGCGGGCGGTCAGTACTTCCGCATCACACCGACGACCACGCCCTGAATGAGCACGTTGTCTTCGTGGACCCGGATCGGACGCATGGCCTCGTTGGCCGGCTGCAGCCGGATCCAGCCGCCCGCCTCACGGTAGAACCGCTTCACCGTGGCCGAGGTTCCGTCGACGAGGGCCACTACCATCTCGCCGTTGTCGGCATCCTCGCGGCCCTGCACGATGACGAAGTCGTTGTGCTGAATGTGCTCGTCGATCATCGATTCGCCGCGCACTCTGAGCACGTAGCACGATCCTCGGCGCGGGATGAGATCCGTGGGCACAGAGATCGTCTCGGGCTGGGCGATCGCCTCGATCGGCTCCCCTGCCGCAACCTGCCCTAGCAGCGGTAGCTCGACCGCGGATGCCTGGCCGGGCAGGGGCATGACCTCGATCGACCGGCTCTCGTTGTGGACCCGCTGGATGTAGCCTTTGCGTTCCAGATTCGAGAGGTGCTCATGCACCGTTGCCAGGGAACGGAAATCGAAGTGCTCCGCGATCTCCTCGAACGACGGGGCGAATCCGTGCTCGAGGATATATGACTGCAGAAAGTCCAGTATCTGCTTTTGGCGGCGTGTAAGCGGCATGGCATCCTCAACTTCCCGAAGAAACTCCGAATCAATGTAACCCGAAAGGTACCCGAAGCGCAATGCGCTGGCCTTGGGCGGCTGCTCGGGCACCGTGGTCCCGGGAAGCCGCTCGCGGCGCAGCACGGCAAGGGTCAGCCGCCGCGGCCGCACACCCGCCACTTGCGCGACATACGGCCGATGCTCTAATTCCCTAAGGCTAAATCAGTTGCGTGCTGCCCGTGAGCGAGCCACGGCCCGGTCCCTCCCCCCGGTGGCGGGCAACGATCGACTTGTCGCGTGACAGGATGGTGACGATCCCGACCCACGAGGCCCCGAACGACGCCCGGCCGGACGGTGTGGAGCAGGTTTCGACCCTGATGCAGCTCCTGGTCAAGGGGCTCCGGGCCGTGCAGTTGTATCTGCCGAACAACCCCGTGTACCAGCGGGCGATGGAGAACCTCGCGGCCGCGTTCCCGCCCGTGTGGGAGTACACCGACGAGCTCGAGCTCTCGGTGCACGAGACGCAGTTGCTCTGGGACAATGAGCCAGTCCTCAGCCAGGATACCAAGTCGGAGTCGGTGGCCTGGCTTCTGTTCAAGGACGGCGTTCGCACCCTCACCATCCATCGAGGCGCCGAAGACGAGGAGATCGGCCGGCTCATGCAGGTGATTCAGCGAGCACGCACCCTCGAACAGGACGCACCCGACGACCTGCTGACGTTGCTGTGGGACCAGGACTTCCACCACATCAAGTATGACTACGTCCAGCTGGGCTTAGAAGACGTGCCGCCGCTCCAGAAGGCGGCGGAGGAACGTCCCTCGGAACCGGAAGAAGTGCGGCAGCAGGTGCGGCAGGAGGTGACCGAGACTGCGCGGCCGATGGTCGTGTCGCTCGATGAGACCGAGTCGACCCTCTACTTCCTGGACGACGGCGAGATCACGTATCTGAAGGAGGAAATCGAACGCGAGTACCATCAGGACCTCCGAGGCAATGTTCTCGCGATGCTGTTCGATTTGCTCGAGCTGCAGTCGTACAGCACGGTGCGTGCGGAGCTCCTTTCGATCGTCGAGAACTTCATTCCCTATCTGCTCGCGGTGGGGGACTTCCACTCCGTCGCGCTCATCCTTCGCGAGGCGCGGGTGGTTCTCAAGCGAGCCCGCGAGCTGTTACCGGAGCACCGTCAAGTCCTCGAGACCCTGCCGTGGACGCTGTCTGAGCCACAGGCGCTTGGCCAATTGCTCCAGTCCCTCGACGAGGCGACAGTCCATCCCACAGAGGAGGAGTTGGGCGAGCTGTTCCGGGAGTTCAAGCCCGAAGCGCTCGAGACGGTGCTGTCGTGGCTACCCCGCCTGTCGAACGAACGCGTGAAGAGCCTGCTGCACGGGGCGGCGAAGCGGCTCGCACAGGCCCATCCGCAGGAAGTGGTCAAGGCGTTGGAGTCGGATGACGAGGCCATCTTGCTCGAGGTTGCGCAGTTGGCCGGGGAAGTCAAGCTCCCGCCGGTGGTACCGGCGTTGGGCGCTTTGCTCGCGCGCGCCGGCACCGAGGTGCGGCGAGCGGTCGCAGAGGCACTCGCGGCGATTGCGACGCCAGGGGCCATGAAGGCACTGGAGCCGGCGGTGACGGACGCCGACCGCGACGTCAGGATCGCGGCCGTGCGGGCGATCGGCGCGGAGCGGTACAACGGCGCATTCGGCGCGATCGAAGCGGTGATCAGCGGTAACTCCCTTCGGGATGCGGATCTGACCGAGAAGACTGCGTTCTTCGAGACGTTCGGCCTGCTCGCCGGCGAAAACGGCCTGAGGCGACTCCGTGCCCTCCTCGAACCACGCGGACTGCTGCGACGCAAGGAGGATCCGCAGATCCGAGCCTGCGCGGCCATGGCGCTGGGACGCATCGATACGGAGAGCACCCGCACCGTGCTCGAGCGTCATACTGAGGACAAGGATCCGCTGGTGCGGAATGCCGTGAACCGCGCGCTGCACAGGGGTCAGTCATGACCGAGCAGATGCAACCCGGGTTGCCGCGCCCCTCGATGGCCGATACGGTGCAAAGCACGGAGCGGGTGCTCCGGCAGAGCGGCCGCGATTTCCTCATCGATTTCTACACGGCGCTGCGAAGTCTCAAGCTGTATCCGGTTGAGAACGAACAGGTGCAGCGGGCACTGGATGAGGTCACGGAGTCGGCGCACACGCTGCTCGGCATCGAAGACGAGCTCGAGGTGAAGGTGTCCGGCGAGTTCATCTTAGTGAATGCGACCCGACTCCGGCTGAACCTCGATAACTTCGCCTCGTTCAGTCACGTGCTGTCCACCCTGCGGCAGTCAGGTGTCGGCCTCGTGCGGGTGGAGCCCGGGGTGACTCGGCGGGAGTGGCAGGTATTCATCTCGCTGATCCTCGCCTTTGCGTCGCGGGAAGCGACACCGAACAAGATCTACGAGCTGCAGGAACGCCTCGCGCAGGGGGGGATCGACCACATCGCCGCGCAGCCACCGGCGGAGTCGGATGAGGATCTCGAGGACGAGGAGAGGGCGAAGGAAGTTGCCAAGCGAACGTACGAACAAACGGTGGCAGTCACGAAGGAAGTGGTCGGCAGCATTCGGTTGGGACGAAGCGCGAGCGTAAAGAAGGTGAAGCGTGCGGTGCAGGGGATCGTGGATCAGGTACTGAGGAACGAGGTGTCCATCGTCGGCCTGACGACGATCCGCGACTACGACGAATACACGTTCGTGCATTCCGTCAACGTGACGATCTTCGGCGTCTCGATCGGGAAGCGCCT
>JBDHDN010000364.1:0-4364 GCA_039591485.1 Gemmatimonadota bacterium | reverse complement strand
CTCAGCCCCGGCTCCGGCTCGAGCACGTACCGCACTTTCGCCGCAGCGCACACGCGCCGCGCGGCGTCCGAGGACGGGCCACTGTCCACGACCAGCACCTCCCTTGCGGGGGCCGTCGCGAGCATGTCCAGACATTGCGCGAGTTCAAGCGGCCGATCACGCGTACAGATCGCGACGGTGACGCTCGGAAGGTGGGGGGAAAGCGCCGCCTCTGGCGTCACGGCAAGAAGTCGCACAACCGGAGCTCGCGCGACACGGTCCGTTCGGGGTGGAGATACGGGCGAGGTCTACGCGACCACAGCCCCCGCCATACCTGGGGATATCCTCGCACGTGCCCGGGCGTGCCCTTCCCATAGCAATAGACAGCCGGAAACTAGACAGGAGCATCCACCGACACCAGTTCCCACGACGGTCGACCACACCGAGCTGTCGCGACCGCGCAGCCAACGGAGGGTGAGGTGCCCGTCGCTCGTTGCCCTCGCCCCACCTCGCTCGCCATCGCCCGCACTCGTGCGTCACCAAGTGCGTGATTCCGATACCACTCCCGCTGCACGGCACCAGCATCGTTGACTCGGCTTTCCAGCCGAGCCGATATTGCGCGCATGCAGCCGACCCTGCTCGAGGGCCCGTTCACGGTGGCCGAGTATCACCGCCTCGCCGAGCTCGGCATCCTCCACGAGGACGACCGCGTGGAGCTGCTCGACGGGAAGGTCGTGGTGATGACGCCCATCGGGCCCCGCCACGCTGGGTGCGTGGATCGGCTCACGCGGCTCTTTTCGCTGAGAGCCTCCGACCTCGCCGCCGTCAGAGTGCAGAGCCCGGTCGTGCTGGGGGAACGGGCCGAACCCGAGCCGGATGTGTCCCTGCTGCGACTTCCGATCGAGCGCTACGCGAGCGCGCATCCGCGGCCCGTGGACGTCATGCTGATCATCGAGGTCGCGGACACGTCGCTCGACTACGATCGCGACGTGAAGCTGCCGCTGTACGCATCAGCGGGGATCCCGGAAGTGTGGCTGGTGGACCTCGAGGGCGAGCGCATCACGCTGCACCGTGCTCCCGGCCCCGACGGGTACCGCGACGTCACGACCGCATCTCGCGGCCACTCGATCACCCCACGCCTCCTGCCCGACGGCACCCTCGCAGTCGACGAGATCCTCGGCTGAGGGGCTCCGCGGTTTTCGGGCTCGAGCCGGCGCTCTGCGCTGCGCGATGCGCCATGCATGGCGCGCAGGGCTCGAACGTCCTTCAAGACGGGTCGTCCAAGGCGCCGAGCGTCGGCTTCAGCCGCCGAACCACGACGCTCGAGGCGCGACACGCTTCACGCGCGGATCGCCGCTACGACTCCCCGTCCCCTTTCCCGCTCCCCCCTTCCCCTTCTCTCAGTTTCCGCCACCATTCCAGCCGCTCCGCCAACGTCTTTTCGTAACCCCGCCCCGTCGGCTCGTACCACCGCACTCCGCGCAGTGCGTCCGGCAGGTATTCCTGTCCCGCCGCCACGGCCTCTTGCTCCGCGTGGTCGTAGCGATAGCCCTTGCCGTAGCCGAGGTTCTTCATGAGTCCGGTCGGGGCGTTGCGGATGTGCAACGGCACGGGCTCGGCCGGGTGCTCCCGGGCCGCATGCCTCGCGCGGCCCCAGGCCTCGTAGACCCGGTTGGACTTGGGTGCGGTGGTCAGGTAGATGGCGGCTTCGGCCAGGGCGAGCTCGCCCTCGGGGGAGCCGAGGAAGTGATAGGCGTCTTTCGCGGCCAAGGCGACGCTCAGGGCCCGCGGGTCAGCCAGCCCTACGTCTTCGGAGGCCATGCGGACCATCCGCCGCGCGAGATACAGCGGGTCCTCCCCGCCCTCGAGCATCCGGGCGAGCCAGTACAGCGCCCCCTCGACGTCGCTCCCCCGCACCGCCTTGTGCAGGGCGGAGATGAGGTTGTAGTGCTCCTCGCCTCCCTTGTCGTACTTCGGCAGCCGCCGGGACAGGACCGCCTCGACGTCGGACCGGGAGACGGCTGAGCCGAAGCGCGACGCGTTGTGCTTCACGTACTCGTGGAGCGCCTCGACCGCGTTGAGCGCCCGCCGCGCGTCGCCGTCCGCAACCCGCACGATCGCTTCTACCGCCTCGTCGGCGATCGCGATCTCCTCACCCGACGCACGCCGTACCGCGCCCGTCTCGCTGAGACCCCGCCGCACGATCTCCCGGATGTGATCCTCACCTAGCGGCTCCAGCACATACACCTGCAGCCGCGACAACAACGCCCCGTTCAGCTCGAAGCTGGGGTTCTCGGTGGTCGCCGTATCATTAAAAAACACCCCCTGCTCCACCCACGGGAGAAACGCGTCCTGCTGCGCCTTGTTGAACCGGTGGATCTCGTCGCAGAACAGGATCGTCCGGCGCCCCTCGAGGCGCTGCCGCTCCTGCGCATCCCGGATGAT
Organism: Gemmatimonadota bacterium; assembly: GCA_039591485.1. Classification (GTDB taxonomy): domain Bacteria; phylum Gemmatimonadota; class Gemmatimonadetes; order Gemmatimonadales; family GWC2-71-9; genus JAOTVV01. The sequence goes on along the minus strand of JBDHDN010000364.1, from coordinate 1,940 downwards.
CTCCCGCACCCGCGGCACGCCCTCGGTGACCGCGCTGAACGGCTCGAAGCGTCGCTCGGTGTAGCGCGCAATCAGCAGCGCCAGGGTGGTCTTGCCCGAGCCGGGCGGCCCCCAGAAGACCATGCTGGAGACCTCACCCTGCTCGATAGCTAGCCTGAGCGGCTTCCCGGGGCCGAGGAGGTGGTCCTGACCGAACAGCTGATCGAGGTCTGTCGGCCGCATGCGGTCGGCCAGGGGCCGGCCAGAATCGTCGGAAAACAGGGTGAGGTCGGACATGGGAGAACGGTAAGTGCCCAGAATGCCTGGTGAAAGCCCGCCGGCCCGGCTAGCCGACGGGGCGCCGCCACACCAGCGGCCGGAGCTGTGGCAACATCCTTGCGATGAGCATCTCGCGTGTGAGCTACAGCCCAGGGATGAGTGACGCGATGCCAGAAGCTCTCGACCACGTGCCCGCCTCCCCCTGCCCTTCAGGCGCTACCGAATGGCAGATGCCAGTGCTCGGCCTCGGCGGAGAGGGCATGCTCGCTCAACCCTTCAACGATCGCCTCGCGTACGGAATCATCGAGCGCGCCCTCGAGCTCGGTGTGTGGTATTTCGATACCGCTCCTCGCTACGGGCGTGGAGCGAGCGAGCGACGCGTCGGCCATGTGATCGAGGGACACAGGGACCAGGTCTTCCTGGCAACGAAGACCCGCGCCCGCACCCGGGACCGGGCCTGGCGCATACTGGAACGCAGCCTGAAGCGGCTCCGGACCGACCGGATCGACCTCTGGCAACTGCAGGACGTCCGCTCACAGCGGGACATCAGGCGCATCTTCGACCCGAACGGTGCGCTCAAGGCCCTACTCGAGGCCCGCGAGCAGGGCGTCGTACAGCATGTGGGCGTCAGTGGCCGGCACGATGCGGCCGTGCTGCTCGACGCCATCAGTGGTTTCGGCTTTGACTCGGTCCTCATGCCGCTGAACCCTGCCGAGATGCACCATCGACCCCTGACCCGCTGTGTGCTCCGGCGGGCGCTCGACCGAGGCGCGGCGGTGATCGCGCAGTACGTGCCCCCTCCCGTGTGCGCTTCGCGGGGCGATGACGCGCCGTCGATGGCCGGGACGCTGCGGTGGGCGCTGTCCCATCCAGTGAGCACCGTGGTCGTCGCGTGCGACAATGTCGCCCAGCTCGAGGAGGCCGTGGCGGTCACGCACGGCTTCGTCCCCATGAGTCAGCTCGAGCGGCGCGCCTTCGCGGCGCGGACGGCGCACTACGCGACCGTGCCGACCTTCTTCAAGTGGCAGGGAAACGGCAGGCCCGATGCCCCGTGTCGATGGGGCACTCGCCTCGCTCCGTGGCGGGTGGTACAGGAGGCCGGCACCTGAGCGGCTGAGGCGCACGCCGCGCACCTCAACGGCTAGGTATTCCCGTCAGATCCCGGGCCGGAGGCCAGCTCGCGAGCACGCGCGGTAAGGTAGTCCGTCGTGTTACGGCCGGGATCCTCCAGCACCTCGTCCAGCAGACGACGCAAGGTCTTTCCGAGGAGCGGACCCTCGCGCAAACCCATCTCGCGCAGGGTGTTCCCGTCGATCGCCAGCTGGGCGAGGGAGCATGGTGCGCCCGACGACCGCACCCCTGCGACGGCCGTCGCGAGCCTCGGATCACCGCCCGCCGCCGTCCACGTCGTCAGCACATCGTCCGCCGCCGGGCCGACCTCGGCGAGCCACCGCCTGACCGCGACCGCATCGTCCCCGTCCGGCTCGGTACCGCGGAACCGTCCGATGCGCTCAGCGCGGTCGATCTCGGCACGGGAGCACCTGAGCCGCGTCAGCGAGGCGCCCGGGTCGGTGGACAGGAACGCGGTGATCAGCACCGGATCGCGCCCCAGCCGGTTCGCCACATCCCGTTCTCTCTTCCCCCTTCCCCGTTCCACGACCTCCGGCAGCCAGACGCCGATC
>JBDHDN010000363.1:0-4370 GCA_039591485.1 Gemmatimonadota bacterium | reverse complement strand
AGCGCCCGCCAGGCTCCGCACCGTGGCGCGGGACGACATTCTACGGGTCGCGGCGTCGGTGTTCGATGCGGATGAGGTGGTGGAGTACGTTGTGCGCGGCCGGCGTTCGGCCTGATCCAACCGGAGGCGGTCAGAACATCGACATTGCCAGGAACGAGCGCAGGTTCTCGTTGGTGACGCGCAGTCGCTGCGACAGCAGCCGCACCACAGCCCACAGCACTTTGTATCCGAGGTCGCGCTCGAAGTCGAGCAACATCTCGAAATCGGAGCGGGTGATCGTGAGCAGCGTGCAGTCGGTATTCGCGATGGCGTCCGTCGACCGCTCCGAGCGGTCGAACACGGCCATCTCGCCGAAACAGGCACCCGCCTTGAGCACCGCAAGCGCTTCCTCGCCCGAGCCGGGAACCTGGCGGGAGACCCGCACCTCTCCGCCGGACACGATGAACAGTCGATTGCCCGGTTCGCCTTCCTTGAAGATCGTCTGCCCCGAGCGGAAGTGCTGCTCCGAGGAGATCTCGGCGATCCGAGCGACTTCATCGTCGTCGAGATCGGAGAAGATGGCGGCTCGTTTGATGAGCGCGGTGTCCATGCCTCCTCCCGCTGTCGGCGTGGAGCCCCGGTGATGCCGCAAGCTACCGGCGTCACTGCGAGGCGGCAAGCACGTCCGCTGTTCCAGCCGCCCGATGCGCTGACCGCACTGCGCCTTCCGCTTGCCGCCGGGTTTCTGCTGCTGGACGGGACCGCCGAACGAGTCGTCATCCTGGCCGTTGCCGCACTGACGGACTTCGTCGACGGTTGGTGGGCGCGGCGGATCGGCGGCTCTCGAGTCGGCGCCGTGCTCGACCCGATCTGCGACAAGAGTTTCATGGTCGCGGCGTTCGCGGTCGTGTACCGAAGCGGTGTGCTGACGACGTTGGAGCTGCTTGGGGTATTGCTCCGCGACATCGTGGCGTTGCTGGCCTTCCTCGCTACCTGGGCCCTCAGGCGCCCGACGACGCTTCCGGCACGAGCCGGAGGCAAGGCGGTGACCGTGGGACAGTTGCTTACGCTCGTGGCCTTCTTGGCGGATTCGGATCTGGTGCGCCCGCTCGCGTGGGCGACGGCGGCGATCGCAGTGTATGCGATCGCGGACTACAGTCACGCGGCGCGGCATCGATGACGAGGACCGTACCATGACCACACGACTCGTGCGCTTGGCCGTCGCCGCCGTATCCCTGCTGGCGGCTGGCGCCCCCGCCTCCGGGCAGGATACCACGTCGACGGGCCCGTCCTCGGCGCTCGGCCTCTACGGGTTCGGCGTTCGCGGCGGCGTCGACTTCGAGGGAGAGGGTCAGGCCGTCGTGTCGGTTGCCTTCGACATGGGCCACCTGTTCACGGAGCGACTCAGGATCCGGCCCACAGCTGAGCTGGGCTTCCTTGGATCGGACAACACCTATCTCGCCAGCGCGGAGCTGATCTACCGGATTCTCGACGACCGCGAGACGGCAGTCCCCTACGTAGGTGCGGGGTTGGGCCTGTGGGGGCGCGAGGAGTGCAGCACCGATGATTCGTGTCCGGGTCTGTGGTTGCAGTTCGCGCTGGGCTTCGAGATCCGCATCCGTGACCGCATCTCGTGGCTCGTGGAGTATCATCCGTTGGACGCGTTCCGGCGCCAGCGCATCCTGATCGGTTTCACCACGCGCAGAGGGGGATGACATGCCGCAGGAGCGGGCGGTGCGGCTCGAATGGACGGGACAGATGCTGCGATTCCGGGGCGGCGGCACCAAGCCGACGACCCCCGAGATCGTCATCGATGGTGATGGGCAACGGGGGCCGAGTCCAATGCTGTCCCTCCTGCTCGCAGCCGCCGGCTGCTCGGGCGCGGACGTGGTCGTCATCCTGAACAAGATGCGGGTGCCGGTCGAGCGGCTCGCGATCGACGTGGTCGGGGTGCGGCGCGATGAGGAGCCGCGGCGCTACACGGGGCTGCAGTTTCGCTTCACCGTGTCCGGCAACGCGATCGACGTTGCGAAGGTCGAGCGCGCGGTCGAGCTCTCGCTCGAGAAGTACTGCTCGGTCGTCGCATCGCTGGCACCCGACATTACGGTGGGATACGAAGTTGCGCTTGAGTAGCGCCGTGCTGGCCGGCGGGCTTCTGCTGGTCACCCTGCCAGGCCTGTGTGCCGGCCAATCTGCACGCGAGCTGCAAGTCCAGGCGCTCGGGACCTTTGCGGACAGGGACTTCCTGGGGGCCGGACTGGGAGGGGCACTGCGATCGGCTGGCCGCGCCCGGGTGGCGCTCACGCTGCACGCCGGCGACCTGGAAGGCGCCTTCGCGGGCCGTGGTGAGGTGGTCGCAAGCTACCACCTGAATCCCTTCCGGCAGCGCGGGGTAACCCCCTATGCGGGGGGTGGGGTCACCGTGGGCGTCGCGGGGGACGACGTGTTCGAATACGTCGTCCTGCTGATCGGGGTCGAGACGACACCGGGTCGTCGAACTGGGTGGTATGCGGAGGCAGGCCTGGCGGGCGGTGTGCGTATCGCGGCCGGATTCCGCGTCCGCTGGCGCTGACTGCCGATGCTGTGGGTCTAAAAAGACCCCGCACGGACGTGCGGGGCAGGCCACCTGTCAGGCTCCGCGAACGGGCCTACGTGGTCGCCCCGACGGTTGGTGAGTTGCTGATGACGGGCTGGCAGTAGCGCTCACCCAGCTGCCTGAGGTCGTGCACGTCCTCATCGGAGAGCGAGGGATACCGCTCGGCCATGTACTCGATGGTGTCGTCGAACCACTCCTTCTGGTGCTCGGGCGTCGCCTGGAGCACACCGCAGCGGAGGATGTGGCTGTACAGCTCGTCACGGGCCTTTGCCAACGTTACGGGGTCGCGTGGCTTCGGAGTGCGCTTCTGTGCCATGCAGTTGCTTCCTTTCTTGAACCAGTGGCTACCGTATTCAGCGGGGAAACCTACACAGGTACGGCGTGAGGCGCAAACGACGAGGGCGTTGTCGGGGGTGCTACATTTCAAGGCTGATCAATGAGCAAGCATGAGCCCACGTACGATGAGAATGCCCGCCGGCGCCGGCTGGTGGAGTTGCTACGAGCCCTCGCAGCGCGGATCCACGAGCTGGGGACCGAGCGTGAGCTGTTGGCCGCGGGCCCCGAGTTGTTGCGGCTGATGGGAGACGCTCGCTCCGAACTGTTCCACTACGAGGTGCGCTGTACCTACGACTCGCCGGAGGTGGCGGAGAGCCGGCGGATTGTCGAGCAGGCGCAGCGGCAGATGGACGCATTGGAGCTTGAACCCCGCGAGCCCGATGTCGACGACGAGGAGAGTGACGAACCATGGCGCAGTCGATGAATCTCAAGCCGTTCTACCTCCTGCTGGCGGTTGTTGCCGTCGCGGGCGGAGCCTGGATCTGGTCGGCCCGATCCGGAGCGGCATTCGAACCGGTAGAGGTCGGACCATTGTCGGACAGCGCGCTCGCGGCGTCGGGCTGGGTACTCGGGAGCCAATCGGCCCCGGTCGAGATTGTGGAGTACGCCGACTTCGGCTGCCCGGCATGCGCGAGGCTGGCCATTATTACGATACCGGATGTGCGGCGGCTGCTGGTAGCAACCGACCGCGCACGGCTACGCTTCCGAGACTTCCCGCTCGGGAACCCGGTCGTGGACATGGCACACCAGGCGGCCGCTTGCGCCGGTGAGCAGGGACGGTTCTTCGAAATGGCGGACCAGCTGTTCCTCAACCAATCGCGCTGGGCGCTCGAGGAGGATCCCCGCGGGCGGTTCGAGGCGTTCGCCGAGGCCGTGGGGATCGATCTGGGCCGCTACGGGACTTGCATGGCAGAGCGCCGTCATTGGGAGCGGGTCGCCGCAGGCCGGCAGGCCGGCCTTGCCATCGGCATCAACTCTACGCCTCGGCTTGTGATCGGCGGCATCATGCTCATCGGCGCGCAGCCGTACGATAGCATCCTCAAGTACGTGGAGTTGGCGGAGGCCCGCGCAGCCCAATGACCCACCGCATGGTGGCCGCGCTGCTCGCGCTGGTCGGCCTCCTGATCTCCGTCTACTTGTGGCTGTGGAAGGTCGGGGCGATCGGCGTGCTCGCGTGCGGAGACGGGGGCTGCGAGACCGTGCAGCTCTCGAAGTACGGTGACTTCCTGGGCGTCCCGGTCGCGCTGTGGGGGATGCTCGCCTACGGCGGCATGCTCGCGCTCGCCCTGCTCGGCCTCCAGCCACGCTGGCAGACGCGTCGCGAGCCGACCCTCGGCCTCCTCGTCGTGTCGGGCGCGGGCGTCGCGTTCAGCGCGTACCTGACCTACCTCGAGGCCGCCGTGATCCACGCCTGGTGCCGCTGGTGCGTGGTATCGGCCCTGCTGGTGACCGTCATCTT
>JBDHDN010000362.1:0-4381 GCA_039591485.1 Gemmatimonadota bacterium | reverse complement strand
TCCCCGCTGTTCCGCGACTTCCGCACCTGGAAGCGCTACGAAGGGGGCTGGGCGCAAGACCTCTACATGTACAATCTCGCCTCCAATCGGGTCGAACCGGTGGCGCACTCCGTGCGCACGGAGCGGGACCCGATGTGGATCGGTAACGCGATCTACTTCGTCTCCGACCGCGACGGCACGCTGAACCTGTATGCGTTCGACGTCGCGTCGGCAGCGGTGTCGCAGCTCACCCGCTCCACCACGTGGGACGTGCGCTGGGCATCCTCGGACAATGGGGGGAGGATCGTGTACGAGCTGGGTGGTGAGCTGGCGGTGTTCGATATCCCGAGCGGTACGGAGACCACCCTCTCCATCACCGTGCCGGACGACGGGATCAATCGGCGGCCGAGCCGGTATGCGGTGTCCCGCTTCGTGGAGGGGTTCGATCTGTCGCCCAAGGGCGAGCGGGCGGTGTTCACCGCGCGCGGCGACGTGTTCTCCGTGCCGATCGAGCACGGGCCGACCCGCAATCTGACCAACTCGTCCGACGCGCACGACCGCGACGCGGTCTGGTCGCCCGACGGCCGGACGATCGCGTTCATCTCCGACATGAGCGGCGAAGATCAGGTGTACACCGTGCCGCAGGACGGCTCCGGCCCGGCCGTGCCGCTCACCAGCGACAACGTCGGCCAGCTCGACGGGCTCGTCTGGGCGCCCGACGGTGAGCACCTCGCGGTGGGCGATCACGACGGCAAGATCTGGGTGGTGTCGGTGGACGAACGGACGATGACCGAGGTGGCGGATGACGCGTTCGGTCGAGTGGGTGACTATGCCTGGTCGCCCGATGGCAAGTGGCTCGCGTTCTCGCTGGGCACGCATACCGGGACCAACATCCTCTACATCTGGAGCGCAGGCGACGGCCGCCTGCATCAGGTGACCGACGGGATGTTCGACGTGTACTCCCCCGCGTGGGATCCCGCGGGCGACTACCTCTACTACCTGTCCGACCGAGAGTATGCGCCGCAGATCTCGACTGTCGAGTGGAACTTCGCGGGCAACCGCACCACCGGCATCTTCGCGCTGGCGCTCCGGAAGGACGTGAAGCATCCCTTCCCGCCACAGTCGGACGAGGTGACGCTCGACGGCGAGCCGGACGACGAGGCGGCGGCGGACGACGGCGAAGCGGGCGGTACGACACCGGTCACGATCGAGTTCGACGGGCTCACGGGTCGCGTGGTTGCGGTCCCGGTGGACGCCGACAACATCGGCGGACTCGCCGCCGTGAAGGGTTACCTCCTCTACGCCACATCGGGTGCACCGTTCTACGGCCGCTCGTCGTACGAGAGCGGGAAGCTGCATATCTTCGATCTCGATGAGCGGAAGGCCTCGGTGCTGGTGGAGGACATCGGCGGCGGCGCGTTGTCCGCGGACGGTACCAAGCTGCTGGTCCGCCAGGGCGGGGCGTACAAGCTGTACGACGCCAAGCCGGGTGCCAAGGACGCGAAGACCGTCTCGACCGCCGACCTCGCGGTGGACCGGATCCCAAGCGAGGAGTTCGCGGTGATCTTCGACGAAGTCTGGCGCAAGTACCGCGACTTCTTCTACGTGCCGAACCTGCACGGCTACGACTGGCAGGCGATCGGCGAGCGCTATCGCCAGCTGTTGCCGCACGTGGCGCACCGCTCCGACCTGAACTACGTCCTCGGCGAGATGGTGGCCGAGCTGAGCGTGGGGCACGCGTACATCCAGGGTGGCGACTTCCAACTGCCCGACCGCCCGCGGGTGGCACTCCCCGGCGCGCGCTTCGAGCTGGATGCCGGCGCCGGTCGTTACCGCATCGCCAAGATCTTCCAGGGCCAGAACGAGGAGGACAAGTACCGCGCGCCGCTCACCGAACTGGGCGTGGATGCTCGGGTGGGGGACTACGTGCTCGCGATTGATGGCGTCGCACTCGCGGGGAGCGACAACCCGTACCGGCTGTTGCGGGACAAGCGCGATCCGGTCGCGCTCACGCTCAACGACGAGCCGACGACGGATGGGGCGCGCAAGGTCACCTTCCGGCCGATATTCGACGAGTCGGCCCTGCTGTACCTCGACTGGACGCAGGGCAACCGAGCGATGGTGGCCGAGGCTACCGACGGGCGGGTCGGCTACCTCCACATTCCCGACATGGGTGCGTCAGGCGCCTACGAGTTCATCAAATGGTACTATCCGCAGATCCGCAAGGAGGGGCTGATCGTCGACGTGCGCTCGAACGGCGGCGGCAACATCTCGCAGTGGATCATCGCCCGGCTCAGCCAGACGCTGCTGGGCACCCGCTTCGGGCATTTCAGCGACTCGGCCGGCACCTACCCTGCGACCGTGTTCCACGGCCACATGGTGTCGCTCATCAGCGAGACGTCCGCATCCGATGGCGACATCTTCCCGGCGCGGTTCCGCAAGGCGGGGCTCGGGCCGCTGATCGGCAAGCGTACCTGGGGCGGCGTGGTCGGCATCACGGGTATCGGGCCCTTGCTCGATGGCGGGATCGTGTACGTGCCGATCCAGGGTACCAACGACGTCGACGGGAGCTGGATCATCGAGGGGTACGGGGTCGAACCGGACATCGAGGTGACCAACGATCCGCAGTCGGTGATCGACGGCGAGGACCCGCAGCTCGAGCGCGCGATCGCGGAAGTGCTGGCGGCGATGGAGCGCGATCCCAAGCGGCTGCCCAACCGACCGCCGGATCCGGTCAAGACGCCCTGAGGGGGTAGGACGGGCGGACACGCTATCCCGTGGGCGTCCAACAATCAAGGAGGGAGCACGGACGGTCCGTCGCTCCCTCCTTCGCTCTTCCCTGGGGAAACCAAATTGAACAATTCCCGTCCTTGGGCATCGGTGGGGATCAGGAGATTTTAGAGACTTAAGCCAACTGTCGGTGGCCCTCCCGGCCGCGCCGCCCGACAGACGCCGCAGTGTGACGCCAGCCTGACGACGAGGCCCCGGCCAACCGCCCAGTGCGTCCGGACGTACGGAACGCCACTCCAATCCGGGAGGTCGTCATGCTACCGCGTCTCACGTTTCCCGCCATCGTGCTGTTGCTTGTCGGCACCACGGCCGTGCATGCCCAACAGCGCATCACAATGTCTGGACAGTACTCTACGGTCCGCATGTCCACGGACACCATTGGCACGCCGGATGGGGGTGCCATGGTGCACTTCACGTACGGACTCGTCAGTTCCGGTGACGATCCTGGTGGCCTGTTCAACGACGGCAAGGGCAACTGTGTCGGCACGACCGTGTTGACGGAGGATGGGACTCCCGTTGCGGGAGGCGGTTCATGCTTCGTCACCGACATGGAGGGCGATGGGTGGTGGCAGTGGTGGAAGCTGGAGGAGCTTGGCACTGCGGATTGCCCGATCATGTGCGGCACGTGGGGCAGCTACAACGGAACCGGAAAGTTCGCGAACGTCTCGGTCAGTGGGACCTTCGAGGGTGCGGCGGCGTACGCCGACGGTTCCGGCCGGGGCATCGTGAACGCCACGTACGAGCGGCCGTGAGCAGTCCGTGAGCCCCCGCGTTCCGGTATTCCCCCTTGGCCGATGAAGGCGTGGCCTGCAGGGACCCGGTGCGAGGATGTGAACCGATGAGAGGCACGAGCTAACGCCGGCTGATGTGTGAACGCCGCCCGACTGCAGGTGGACGGCGCTCAGACGTGAACCCGGCGCGAGGAGAGTCGCGCCACGTCCAAGGTATGCCTGACCCGGCTCTCGCGCTAGGCCTGAGACGGTTCCGCCCCCCCTTCGGGGGTGGCGGAACCGCGGCACTCCGGCGAGTGTTCCCCCTTCGATACGGCCACCAAGGAGGCCCGCGCCCCGGGGGTCCGCGCGACGGAGCCCTCCGACTCGTACGACGGGCTCGCACGTGGACTGGCGCACGTTGGCCCGAGTTTCATCGACGTCCCGACGGATCCGGAGTTGGTGTAAGATGCGCCCATAATGAAGATCGACCTTCCTCCGTCGCCGTGGCGGCCGCTCGGCGGTTTCCCGTGCGAGACACTGGCAGCGACCCGTCTGGAGCTGCACTGGGCCCTTCAGATCGTTGGGGCAGTGCCGCTCGCGTTCCTCGAGCAGACGCCCGACCTCAGCCATGCCAACCTCGTCTGGGTGCCCGACCACGCGGCCTTCGCAACGCACCAGGTGGGGGCGTCGCAGGCGATTCGTGTGGGATTGGAGGTAGTGGACTTCAGTCTCGCGATCCGAGATGACGCTGATGCCATCGTCGGCGCGTTGCCACTCGAGGGAACGACGCTGGACGCCGGCTACCGGTGGATGGCGGAGATGATGGGGCAGTACGGGGTGGGCGACATCGACACTGCGGCGCTGCACCGACCGGACCGGGATTTCCCGGCTCATCCGGT
>JBDHDN010000361.1:0-4395 GCA_039591485.1 Gemmatimonadota bacterium | reverse complement strand
TCGAGACGCCGTCCGACTGCTGGAAGGCGATCATCAGACCTGATGACATCGTCGGCATCAAGACGAATGTCTGGAACTACCTCCCGACGCCCGCGGAAGTGGAGGACTGGATTCGTCGCGGGTTGCACGACGCCGGCGTCCCTGCCGACAACATCGGGATCGGTGACCGCAACGTTTTGCGGCAGGACATCTTCCACCGCACCACGGCATTGATCAACACGCGGCCGATGCGAACGCACGCCTGGTCCGGGGTCGGCAGCCTCATCAAGAACTACATCATGTTCGACCGGCCGTCGGACTACCACGCCGACGCCTGCGCCGATCTGGCGAAGCTGTGGCAGCTTCCCATCGTGAAGGACAAGACTCGGCTGAACGTGCTGGTAATGCTGACGCCGCAGTTCCACAACGTCGGACCGCATCACTTCGATCGGGCCTACGTCTGGCCCTATCGCGGTTTGGTCGTCAGCACCGATCCGGTCGCCGCCGATGCCGTCGGCCTCCGGATCATTCAGCAGCAGCGGCGGCGCGCGTTCGGTGCGGACCGTCCCCTCCAGCCCACGGCGCACCACATCGCCCTGGCGGACACGGAGCACCATCTGGGCAACGCCGACATCCGTCGGATCGACCTGGTCAGGCTCGGGTGGGAGGAGGACATCCTGATCTGACCGGCGGGCCACGGCTCGCTGCGGGATTCGACGCGTCCGGCAAGCGGAGCGAAGAAGGCCGAAGGCCGCGAACCCGGCCCCTGTCTGAATCTGCCTGTCTCCCGAGACTACAGGGAGCACGCGACCGAGGACTGCACCGCCGCCCCGAGGAGATTCGGCCGCGTGCCTGCGTGTAGGCGGGCGACCCTCAGGGCACCTGACGCGGGGAGGAGGGCCAGGCTGCGTCCTGGCTCGGCCGATTCCAGCGAAAGTACGGTGCGATGGGGCGGCCGCCCGGGTCGGACAGGAAGTTGACGGCGTCGGTGGCAGTCAGGTCGAGTGCCGCCGCAAGCACCGGATCGTGTCCGGCGGCGTAGTCGTCGTAGCGCAACCGAACCCACTGATCGGGCGCGATGAAGCGGCGGTCGTCGAGCGCATCCGAGAACGGTTCCGGAACGGTCGAGACGCGGAATCGTATCAGCGTTCCGGGCAGCGCCAGGGGCGGGTGATTGCCCCATCGCCCGTTGAAGAAGTTCGGGTGGGCCCCGACCGGCTCACCCACGAAGACCGCGTCGGCATCACGCTCGAGCACCGCGGCAATCGTCACGCCGGCGGACTGGACCAACCGGCCGATCAGGACCACCACGTGCCCCGGTCCGGCGAGTTGCGGCACCGACCGCAGCGTCGCCGCCAGGTCATAGGCCATGTAATGCCATCCCCCGCCGTTGTGGCGCAGGTCGATCACGATCCGTTCGATGCCCGACGCATGCATCGTGTCTGCGAGGGAGTCGAGAAAACCTGCCCACGGGTGGGCCGGGTCGTCCCGGGGCGTGTTGAACTGCAGGTAGACCGCGTTGCGTTCGGGCAGAACCTGAAACCAGTAGGCGCGGTCGCGATCCGCGAGCCACAGCGGGGACACCGCGGTGTCGTGACCCTCCACCCAATCCTCAGGTGCCTGAAACCCCAACGTACGGCCCATCTCCGCGCCATAGCCACCCCGGTCCTCGCCGCGTAGGGTCACGTCGCGCTCGGTGCCGTCTGGGAGGCGCAGCCGGAGGGAACCGGCAGCATCATCGGAGCCGAAGCCCACGGCGGCGAGGAACTGCGGGAAGCGCAGGAAGAACTGCATCATGTACGCGCTCATCCACTCGTTCTCATTCGGAAACCGCGCGAGCAGGTGCGTCCAGGCGTCGTCCACGGGGACCCCGCCAATGGCGAGCACGGTCGCACCGACGAGTTCTCGATGTCCCGGAGACGCCGCGCGGATACGCAGTCCGTCACGGAACTTCCAGAATTGGATCGGCATAGCGGTGCGCATCACCGGGCTGCCCCCGCTGGGGTACGCCGATGTGTGCACGTCGCCCACGGAGCTTGCCAGGCTCATCAACTCCACCAAGTACTGCGTCTCCGTTGCGGACGCGACTCGGCGCAGGGCTTCGGCTTCGCGCCGGTCCCACTCGGACGGGGACACATATCGATAGGGATTGGGGTGCGTCGAGCGGATCGTGGACGTCAGTCGCGCGATGCCTGCCGCCATCTCCGCTGCGGTCGGTCGCCCGTTCGGCGCCGCGTCCGTGTAGCTGGCACCGAACTGCGCCTGGAGCAGTCGGCGGAAGTCCGGGCGATCACGGAGCGGATCCAGCGCGTCGTCCCGTGTGAGCATCGAGGTCTGCAGCAGGCCCGCATCGATGGCCGCAACGAGCGCCACCATCGCCGAATCTGTGCGGCCCACCTGGGCGAGTGAACCGGCCAGCCGATAGAGCGCTCGGGCACGGCGCGGCCGGTACTCGACTGCTAGCGACAACGGCGCGACTGCCTCCTGCCACTGCTCCAGCGTCTGAAGCGCGTATCCCAACCGGTAGGCCGACTCGCCATCCTGCGGGTTCGTCGCGACCACCGCCCGGTAGGCCTCGGCGGCGGCCTCGAACTCACCGAGGCTGAGGAGGCTGTCCGCTCCGGCCACGGTCGCTGGTGACGGTGGCATGGTACCCTGCGCGCATGTCTGCGCGGGCATGAGGGACAGTGTGGCTCCGAGACACCCACCGAGGATGACTATGGCGGGTATCCGTCGGGCGGTTGCGTTAGGCGCTGACATGACGACCTCGAGGCAGACAGGGCGCGGTTTCCGAGATATGTACTTGGACGGCTGCCGAGCGCCGATGGTTGAATCTGCGGTGTGGCCAGGCCGACCTCGACATCGCCGCCCCCGGGCATAGTATCCCAAGAGCAGGGTAGCCCCGACAATCATCGTGAACCGGACCGCGCCCAGTATCGCGCCGATAGACGGGATGCACGTGGTTGACGACACCGGGCCGTCAGGCCTTCGTCACGTACCCTGGCGCGCGCGAGTCGTGGACGAACGGAGGAACACCATGACCAGGCGGACTCAGATCGTTGGTCTACTGCTCGCGATCTCGCTTGCGTCGGCCTCGTGGAGCGAAGCGCGTGCGCAGGATGCGTCCCCTCCCGATTCGGCGCACAGCACCGGCGGCTTCAGGGCCGACGATCTCGCCGCGATCCAGCAGATGATGGATGCCGCCGTGCGCGACGGACGGATCCCGTCCGCCGTCGCGATGCTTGCCCGCGATAGCGTGATCCTGTGGATGGGTACGGCGGGCGAGATGGGTCCGGGTCACCCGATGCGGCGCGACGCGATTATCCCGTTGGCATCCGTCGGGAAGATGTACACGGCCGTGGCGGCCATGCTGCTGGTCGAGCGCGGCGTCATCGCGCTGGAAGATCCGGTCAGCAAGTACATTCCCGAGTTCGCGCAGGTCGTCGTCGGCGTCACCGACGAGTCCGGTCACGCGGTGATGCAGACGCCGCGCGAAGCCATCACGGTTCATCACCTGTTGACGCACACCGGTGGCCTGACCGTGACGGGCGACGATTTTTGGGCCGCCTGGGACACGCACTCGGGCCGCACCACCACGACGCACCTCGCCCGCGCCCTCGCCGCGCTCCCGCTTCAGGCGCAGCCGGGAACGGCCTTCGCCTACGGACAAACGGGGGCTTCCTACGAGGTCCTTGGCGCGGTCATCGAGATCGCCAGTAGCCAGACGCTCGAAGCGTTCATGCAGGAGAACATCTTCGACCCGCTCGGCCTTCGTGACACGCACTTCTACCTGCCCGAGGGGAAAGCCGAGCGAATGCCGAGCTTCTTCCGCCGGGTGGACGGAGCGTTGGCGCGCGAGCGACCGTACGGAGTGGACTTCCCCCGCTCGACGTTCTTCCACGGTGGGGGAGGGGTCGAGGCGTCCCCGCAGGACTTTCTGATGTTCGCGAGGATCTTCCTCGATGGCGGGTCGTCCGGCGGCGTGCGCCTGCTCGAGCCCGAAACGATCGACCGCATGATGACGGACCAGCTGGGCGACCTGGCGCCACGGGCCGGCTGGAGCTGGGGGTACGGCGCCGCGCTGCAGTTTTCCGACGACGCTGCAGGATCGCGAACCCTGCGCCAGTACGGGTGGATCGGGGGAGGATACGCGATCGCGTGGGTGGATCCCGTGGACCGTCTGGTCGCGTACTTCGCGTTCCCACTGATGCCGCCGGGAGACAACCAACTCCTTCGGGAGTTCGCGCGGTTGGTCGAGGTTGCCAAGGCCCGCGGCTGAAGCGGGGTCTCGGCCAACCGCCTGCCGGGCATCGCCCTCGCCGTCAGTGCCGCCTCCGGCGGGATGCTGAGGTTGAGAAGGGCACTGCGAAGGCCGGCGGGTCGGTCAGGTGTCCGACACGAGGAGGGGTCCACCAC
>JBDHDN010000360.1:0-4410 GCA_039591485.1 Gemmatimonadota bacterium | reverse complement strand
AACCCCGTCATCGCATATTGTTTGGAGACTCCGTTGATCACCACGAGCTTGGAGTTTTCGGAAAGGTCCTTGGCGTAGTCGTAGCAGTTGATGGGGCGCCGTCCATCGAACAGCAGCCGATGGTAGATGTCGTCCATGATCAGATAGATCCCGCGCTGCTCGCACAGCTCCACGACCGCGGCGATGAACTCCTCTGAGTACATGGCACCCGACGGGTTGTTGGGGCTGTTGAGGATCACGGCCTTGGTATACGACGTGACGTTCTGCTCGATCTCCTGGATCCGCGGATGGAAGGAGCCGTCCTCCGCCCGTACGGGTACCGGCACTGCGCCGCAGAGCTTCACCATCTCCGGGTAGCTCACCCAGTAGGGGACCGGGAAGATGACTTCGTCCTGCGGATTCAGGATCGCCTGGAGACAGACCATGATGGCCTGCTTCGCTCCACTGGACGCGATGACGTGCTCGGGCTCGACCTTGCGGTGGTAGAAGTCCTCGGTATAGCGGATGATGGCCTGCTTGAGTGCAGGAATGCCGTCAGCGGGCGTGTAGCGCACCTCGCCCGAACTGAGCAGGGCGCCGGCGGCGACCAGCGCATCGATGGGCGCCTTGGTCTTTGGTTCCCCTCCTCCGAGGTGGATGACCGGCTCACCCTTCGCCCGGAGGATCGCGGCCGTTTCGTTGAGCTTGAGGGTGGCCGACTCGCCGATCGACTTGCCGATTAGACTGATACTCATTGCGGGTCCTTTGACAGGTACGTCACGCTCAGCCGGCCAGCCGGCTGGCCCAGGTCGGTCCCATCCACACCACGCCGCCGGTCCTGACGGGGGATTACCTTGCCGTGCGAGGTGCTCAAATCTACCGTTCGAGCGGGTCTCCGCTCAAGTTGCAGCGAGCGGCGTTCCTTGACGTCAGCCGTGCTGAAGGTACCCTTTCTACGAACCGCCACCACGAGAGAGGACCGGGACCACCATGACTCCTCCGTCCGCCGCTGCGCCATCGCCGATTGCCGCGCTCCAGGACGTCCCGATGTTCTCCCAGCTGCGGGAGATGGACCTCGCCCGCCTCGCCGGGCTGGTGCTCCGGAAGCGGGCCAGGAAGAACGAAGTCCTGCTCCTACGCGGCGATACGGTGACGACCCTGCACATCATCGCCTCCGGCCAGGTGAAGCTCGTCGCCACCGGTGAGGATGGACGGGAGATCATCCTGTCGACCCGCGGCATCGGAGATTTCTTTGGCGAGCTGTCGTTGTTCGACAACGAGCCGCTGAATGCCACCGTCATCGCCACCGAGGACACCGAGTTGCTCCTGCTACGCCGGGAGGAGTTTTACCGCTTTCTCAAGGAGTCGCCCGACATCGCGATCGGGCTGCTGAGGACCTTTACCGGACGGCTCCGGCGTGCGGAAACGCGCATCAGCACGCTGGCGCTGCTCGGCGTGCCACAGCGGGTTGCGCACGTCCTGCTCGATCTCGCCGACGAGCACGACGGTTCACTGATCGCCCAGCCGGTCACCCATCGATTCCTGGCGCAGCTCGTCGGCACGAGCCGTGAGACGGTGTCTCGTGTCATGAGCCAACTCACCGACGAGGGTGTCATCGCGGTCACGCGCGAGACCCTGGCGTTGCCCGACCGGCGAGCCGGCGTCAGAGACCCAGGTGCCACCGTCGCGGTCCAGCGCCGTGCCATCCGCATCATGGACCGGCCCGCCCTGGAGGCCGCCGCCGGTCGCTAGCCACCGGCGACGACCGGACGTCGCCGCATTGATTCGGGCTTCCGGGACCAAGTGTCAGGCCCGGATGGTGCTCAGCGCCTCCTCGATCACCCCCCGGAACAGCGGGATCTTGTATCCGTTGCGCTTCAGCGGCCGCGCATCGCGCATCGCCGCGTCTGCCGCCTGCTTGCAGACTTCCGGTTCGAGGGCGGTTCCCCGGATGACGTCTTCCGTGGGATGGGACCTCCACGGGACCGGAGCGGCGCCGCTCAGGACCACACGTGCATCCGCGACCCGTCCGTCGGTCATCACGATCCTCAGTGCCACACCGGCGAGTGCGAAGTCCCATGCGCCGCGGCCCCGGACCTTGCGATAGGAGCTGCGCTGCCCTGCCTGCGGCTGCGGCAGAACGACGTCGGCCACGATCTCGCCCTGCTCGAGCACGGTCTCCCGCTCGACATCCGTGCCCGGGAGCACGAAGAACTCCTCGATCGGCACGGTACGGGTCCCGCCGGGACCGGCAATTCGCACCGTTGCGCCGAGCGCCACGAGTGCCGGCGCGGTGTCCGACGGGTGCACGATATAGCACCGCTCCCCGCCGAGGATGCAGTGGTAGTGGTTCTCGCCCGCGAGCGCGTAGCAGGTATCGCCACCCTTCCGTAGGCAGTGGAACTGTCCACGGAAATACCAGCAGCGCGGTCGCTGGCAGATGTTGCCACCGATCGTGCCCTGGTAGCGAAGCTGTGGACTCGCAACGGCTCCCGCCGCCTGGGCAAGTGCCGGATACTGGTCGCGCACGTGGGGGTCCGCGGCCACCTGCGCGACGGTTGTGAGCGCACCAATGCGAAGCCCTCCGCCCGGCTGCCTGGTGATCCCGCGGAGCTCGGCGAGCTCCGTGATACTGACCACCGTGGTGGCGTCGAACACCTCATCACGGAGGCAGCCGATGAGATCGGTGCCACCGGCGTGAACCCTGGCCCCCTCGGCGGCGAGTTGTTGCACGGCGGCGTCGAGGGAGGCCGCCCGGAGATATGCGAATGACGGCAGCATGGCTCACTCCCCCTTCCGGCCGGCATCCAGCGCGGCAACGAGCCGAGCCGGATCGATCGTGGTGTCGGTCATCCGTACACCGGTAGCGTGGTAGACTGCGTTGGCGAGGGCGGCGGCCGTCGGGATCGTGGCCGGCTCGCCGATACCCTTGCTGCCGGTTGTGTTGGCTTCCGCGTCCGGCTGGTCGATGGGGACGCACGTCACGTCCGCCGGGACGTCCAGCGCAGTCGGGATCTTGTAGTCGTGCCAGTTGCGGTTGACCATCTTGCCCGTCTGGTCGACATCGAGGATGCGGACCTCGGTCATGCCGAATCCGATGCCCATCGTGACGCCGCCAACGACCTGATTCTGGTATGTGAGCAGGTTCATGACCCGTCCACTGTCATGGGCCCCGAGGAAACGGAGCACACGCACCTCCCCGGTACGCGTGTTGACCTCGACCTCACAGAACTGGGCGGCGAACGGATTCACCGCCTTGCCCGCGGGGTTCGGGCCCCGGTACCCGATACCGGTGACGGTGCCGCGGGCCCTAAGCCCGCGGAGCTCGGTGACGGCGAGCGCGCGTTCGGGATCGGAGGACGAGACGACCCGTCCACCTGAGAGTCTCAACGTCGTCGCATCAGCCTCGAGCTGCTCCGCGGCCATTGCGATGAGTTGCTCCTTCGCATCCAGCGCCGCAGCTCGTACTGCCGGAGATTCGGTCGGCACTGTCTTGCTCCCACCGCTCGAGGTGGCATAGGGAGTCGTGCCGGTGTCTGCATGCTCGATCTGAATCGCATCCGGATCGACGCCCAATTCTTCTGCCACGACCATTGCCATCACGGTCTTGGTGCCGGTCCCGATATCACTGGCGCCCAGATTGAGGTTGACGCTGCCATCGCTGAACACCTTGACGATCGCCGTCGACGGTGGTCCTCCTCCGCCCGCGACCCACATCGCGCCGGCCATCCCGACACCGCGGCGTATCACCGCATCCCGCGGCTGCTCTGCCACCCGCACGACCGCGTCACGCCAGCCGAAGGCCTCGGCGCCCTCGCGCAAGCATGCCGCGAAGCCGGTGGTCGTGTAGGGCGTGTCCCCGCGAGCCTGGCTCACGGTCGGCACGTTCCTGAGCCGCAGCTCCACCGGGTCCATCCCAACTTCATTCGCGAGGGCGTCGAGCATCTGCTCGAGGGCCCACGCGGCCTGTGGGTGTCCCGGCGCCCGGAACGGCCGGGCCGGACCGGCGTTCATGTACACATCGGTGGTCTCGCAGCGGACGTTTGGGCAGAGATAGAGGTCGCGAATCAGGAAATCCAGGGCCGAGGTGCCACCCGCCCGATAGGCCCCGCCCGATCCAAGGCCCCAGAAATCGAGTGCGGTGAGCGTGCCGTCGCGCTTGATGCCCGCCTTGAGTCGCATGTTGGTGGGCGGGCGGTTGCCCACGGCGAGGTAGGTCTCCTCGCGGGTGAGGAACAGCTTGACCGGACACGCGGCCTGCTTCGATAGGAGCGCCGAGATCAGCGTGTACTTGCCCGCCTGGAGCTTGCTACCGAATCCGCCGCCCATGTAGTGCCCGATCACACGGACTCGGGACAGGGGCATGGCGAGAGCCGACGCCACCTGGGACTGCACCGCAAACACTCCTTGCGTCGACTCCCAGATGGTGAG
>JBDHDN010000359.1:0-4423 GCA_039591485.1 Gemmatimonadota bacterium | reverse complement strand
CAGACCGGCCTCTCGACACGAGAGAACACCGTGCAGGAGGTCTTGCATTCAAGTAAACTATTACCAAGCAATGCCTTACAGGAAATACAGGGCGTCCCTGACTTGGCGGGGGCCTTCACGACGTGTAGCCTAGTTGCAACACCACTGCGGGCATCAGCGCAACGAACTTGGGAATACGGGTGCTCCAACGCAACACTATTCCACTATCGGGAGACACAGGGTCCGTCATTGAGCCGTCACACGTTGCCGTGGCAGGCTTCTGGCTGTACAAGGTCCGTCTCTTTACCGTACCGAGCCAGATTGCCGCCTAGCGACCTACTTCTCGCGACGCTCATTGCAAAAGGCCGGACGGCGCCGCTTCCCTCCGCCGCGGATTGGCAGGCGTGCGCGGCGCCCGGATTTGCCGAGCTGTTGCAGTACGAGGGCTGCGCCTACTGGCTCGCCCGGAAGCTCGCCGACCAGGGCAGGCTCGGCTCGGTGCCCGCGGCCATCCGCTCGTTCCTGGATTCCCGTTCACGGTTGTCAGCCGCCCACAACCTGCGGGTCAGCGCCGAGGTAGCGCGACTCGTCCGCGTGCTGGCCGACGAGCGGATCCCTCACGTGCTCCTGAAGGGGGCTGCGCTCCTCCATCTGACGAAGGAAGTTCCGTACGGAGACGCGCGTCTCATAGGAGACATCGACGTGTTGGTGCCGACGTCCGCAGCCCAGCCTGCTTGGTCGAGACTGCAGTCCCACGGGTACCGGCCCTCCGTCGGCCATCCTCCTGCCTCCTTCGACGGCCATCATCACCTCGCCCCACTCTTTGCACCCGGGGGCGTCGGAATCGAACTGCACACTTCAACCTCGCCGCGCTTGGCCGGCGATGAGGCGTGGTCGCGCTTGACCGCCGATGGGCAGGTAGTACATGTCTCGGGAGCCGCCACACAAGTGCCTTCGCTCAGCGAGTTGGCATGGCACGCCGTCTCGCACGCCTTGGGTGAGCCGCGTTACGGATTCCGCATTCGTGCCTTCCATGATCTTGCGGTCCTCGCGTCAAGCACAGACTCCATTGACTGGTACCGGGTCCTCGCGCGAGCTCAGTCACCCGAGGTTCCGGATCCGACGCTCGCACTGAGATGGCTCGCTACGTCCCGCCACCTCTCTGCGGGTGTCCCGGACGACCTCCCGCCGGGCACCGCACCATTTGACCTGCCGCGAGCCCTGCGGTGGAGACACTTCGTGTTCCGCACGGTCCGGGTTCCGCACCGAGCCGGACACATCGCCGTGACACAGGCGGATCCGCTGAGCCGAACCCGCCGATTGCTCATCGATGAGGGAAACGGGCAAGAACTGCTTCGACGGCTGACGCCCAGCTGGCCATGCCATGGCAGGATCGCGATCGGTGTCCGGCGGGTCGCATCGGCGGCTGCCCGGACGGCGTACCGCACGTGGCGCGCTGCGGACAGTCACCGGAGAGCTTCATGATCTCCGCCCGAACAGCCGAACGGATTGGCCGCCTCAGGGTGACCGCCCACCGCCTAACCCGTGCCCTCGGGCTCGTGTGGTCAGCTGCACCGAGGCTGACGCTCGCCTGGGCGGGGTTGATCGTGATTCAAGCGGTGCTGCCGGTGGCTTCGGTGTTCCTGACGCGGCTGCTGATCGACAGCGTGACGGCGACCGTAGCCGCCGGCGGCACGTGGCCGGCCATGCAGCAGTCCTTGTTCTACGCCGGTGCCCTGGCGGCGACGCTCGTCACTGCGCAGAGCCTAGGGGTGGCGGGCAGTTGGGTGCGCACGGCGCAGGCCGAGTTGGTCCAGGATCACCTGCGTACGCTCGTCCTTCGCACGTCGTACGCCGCCGACCTCGCCTTCTATGAGTCCGCGGAGTACCACGACCATCTCGAGCGGGCCCGGAGTGACGCCAGCAGACGTCCGCTCGCGCTGCTGGAGAGTGGCGGGTCGCTGGTCCAAAACACGATCACGCTGGTCGGCATGGCCGCCCTTGTGGCTCCATATGGCTGGTGGGTGCCGACCGCGCTTGCCGTGAGCACCCTTCCCGCGTTGGTCGTGGTCGTCATGTTCAACCGCCGCTTCCATGACTGGTGGGAGCGAACGACTGCGGACCGGCGCTGGGCCACCTACCACGACTGGGTGCTGACCTACAGCGAGTTTGCCGCCGAGATCCGGCTGTTCGACCTCGGTCACCACTTCATCGAGGGATACCGGCGGCTGCGCAGCCGTCTCCGCGGGGAGCGGCTCGCGCTCCTGCGCCGCGAGAACCTCGCCACCGTGGGCGCGTCCCTGTTCGCCTTGCTGGTGGCCGGTGGTGCGATGATCTGGATGTTGCTCAGGGTGCTTCGCGGCCTGCTCACCCTCGGCGATCTGGTGCTGTTCTACCAGGCCTTCGACCGAGGTCAGAGCCTGATGCGCTCGCTACTCGGCAACGTGGGACAGATCTACGCCAATTCGCTGTTTCTCGAGAACCTGTTCGAGTTCCTGGATCTGCGGCCCACCATCCGGGATCCCGACGCACCGGTTCCGGTCCCCGCAGGGCTGACGGATGGCATCCGGTTCCGCAGCATCACGTTCACGTATCCGGGAGCCGAGACGACCGCGCTTGACGCGTTCGACCTACACGTGCCGGCCGGTGGGATCGTTGCGCTCGTCGGGTCAAACGGTGCCGGCAAGAGCACCGTGCTGAAACTCCTCTGTCGGTTCTACGACCCGGAGTCCGGCGGCGTGGAGCTGGACGGCATCGATCTCAGACGCTTTGCACTCTCTGATCTGCGACGCGCGCTGACTGTCCTGTTTCAGGACCCGGTTCCCTACCACGCGAGCTTCCGCCAGAACATCGCCTACGGCGACCTGGCGCTCGATCCGGCCACCTCCCGAATCGAAGCTGCCGCCAGGGCGGCGGGTGCGGACGAGGTCGCCGCGCGGCTCCCACGCGGATACGACACGATGCTGGGCAAGTGGTTCGCATACGGCTCACAATTGAGTGGCGGCGAGTGGCAGCGTATCGCGCTGGCCCGCGCCTTCCTGCGCGAGAGCCCACTGCTGGTGCTCGATGAGCCAACCAGTTTCATGGATTCGTGGGCCGAAGCGGAGTTCCTGGACCGATTCCGCTCGCTCGCCGCGGGGAGGACCTCACTGATCGTGACGCACCGGTTCACCGTCGCCATGCGCGCGGATATCGTTCACGTCATGGAGCGCGGCAGGATCGTGGAGTCGGGCTCACCGGCAGCTCTTCTGGAGTCGGGAGGCCGCTTCGCGCAGTCATGGCAGGTTCAGGTGCACTCTGGGGAAGAGCGCAGCAGCACCATCGTTGACAGGGAGAGCGAAGTATGACGTCGGCCCATTCGCGCGAGCCACTCGGGTTGGATTCCGTCGTCGCCGTCAGCGGCAGTCAGGTATCGTCCGATCTGGCAGACGAGAAGATCATCCTCGGCGTCGAAAGTGGGCAGTATTACGGGTTGCGCGGAGTCGGGGTCAGGATCTGGGAGCTGCTCTCGGAACCCAGACGGGTCTCGGACGTTCGCGACATCCTCGTTGGCGAGTTCGCTGTCGAGCCCGCCAAGTGCGAGCGCGACCTGCTGCAGCTACTCGTACAACTCGCAGACCGCGGTCTCATCGACGTCCGTGATTCGACAAGTTCGTAAGTTCGTCGCACTGCCGCGCCCGCGCCGGCTCCTGCTGCTGCGCACGGTCGCGTTGATGGCCACGGTCCGGCTCGCGCTCTGGACGCTCCCGTTCCGCACCGTTCGACGGCTCCTGCTGCGGCACGGAGCGATGCGCCGGAAGGGACCGCCCGCCTCGGTCGCCGACATTGTGTGGTCGGTGGCGGTCGCCCGGCGCGTGGTACCGAGGGCGACGTGTCTCCCGCTGGCGCTGACCGCGAAGACGGTGCTCGCACGACACGGGCACGCCGCAGACTTGCGCATTGGCGTGTCGAGAGACCGGGAAGGAGACCTCGAGGCGCATGCGTGGGTCGAGACCGGGGGTTCGGTGGTCGTGGGGTACTTGCACGACCTGACCCGCTTCGCCCCGCTCCCCGCACTCCCCGGCGAGGTAGTCGAGTGATTGCCGTCCTCGGGCGCGAGCGGCCTGCAACCGAGCGCACGGCGCTCGAGATGTTGCGGGCCGCCCCCCACCGGGGCGAGCGCCACGACGTCGCGACGAGGGGCACCTGCGTGTTGGGCGTCAGCCGGCAGGACGACTTCGTGGACGAGTGGCTGGGCTCATGCGACGGATTCACGGCAGCGGTCCACGGTCGGATCGACAACGCCCGGGACATCCTGGGGAGGCTCCGGGCAGCTGGCAGCCAGACAGTGGATACGGAGCCGGGAACGATCGTCGCGGCGGCGTTCGCGGCCTTCGGACCGGAGGTACTGCGCGACCTGCGGGGCGGGTTCGCCGGCGCCGTGACAAATGGTACGCCGCTGTGG
>JBDHDN010000358.1:0-4437 GCA_039591485.1 Gemmatimonadota bacterium | reverse complement strand
AGCCCGTGAAGGCTGAGGACCTCATCGAGCGCGGCGAGGCCATGCATCAGGAGCTCGGCCTCGAGCACTATCTCACCGGCGCCGGGCTCAAGGCTGAGCCCGCGTTCGGGGCGGTGTATGACCGCTATGCCGACCTCGCGTCGGACGACGCCCTGGAGGCAGCCCGCATATCCGGTTCCGTCCCGCTGCTCGAGTGGGTGGTGGACGTGCGAATCGGCCGGACCGTCGCCGACGTGGACGAGCGACAGCTCGTGTGGGAGCAGCAGGCGGTGCTTGACGTGGATGGATTGCGGATCGCCTATTTGCGGGCGCCCATCGAGATCGCCAACTCGTCCGATCGGGCCTACCGCCATGCACTCGATGTCGCCCGTGCCGAGGCCGCCGCCACGGGGCTGAACACCTTGCGGCGCGAGCGGTTCCGGCGCGAGCACGAGCTGGTTGCCTCCCTCGGACTCGGGGACTACGTGGACGCGGTGTCCTCGCTCTCCGGGATCGATCTGGAGCGGCTGGGGGCGGAAGCTCGGTCGTTCCTCGAGCGCACGGAGGACATGTACGCAGACAGTCTCGGACGGCTCGCCGCCCGGAGGCTCGGTGGGTCCGTGAGTGATCTCCGGCGGTCGGACGCGTCATGGCTCTTCCGAGCCGACCAGTTCGATGCGGCCTTTCCCCCCGACCGGCTGCTCGATACGGCAGCGCAGCAGATGGCCGAGATGGGACTCGACTACGCAGTCGGGGGTCGGGTGCGGTTCGATACCGAGGAGCGGGAAACCAAGCAGCCACGGGCATTCTGCGTTCCGGTGCGTGTACCCGACGAGGTCTACCTGGTGCTCAGGCCCCGGGGTGGCCACAGCGATTATTGGACGTTTTGGCACGAACTCGGGCACGCCATGCACTTCGCATCCGTCGGCGCGAGCCGTCCGTTCGAAGCCAAGTGGCTCGGGGACAACTCGGTCACCGAGGGATTCGCGATGCTGTGGGACCATCTCACGCTCGACGCCGGGTGGATTCGGCGTTATACCGATCTCTCCGCCGCTGCAGCCCGCGAGCTGGTGTTCGATCTGGCAGTGGGCGAACTGTTCCTGTCGCGGCGCTATGCCGCGAAGCTCAACTACGAGCTGGATCTGCATCGGAGCGACTTTCAGTCCGGTGCCGCCCGCTATCGCGAACTGCTCACCGGCGCCACGCGTTTCGAGTATCTCGACGAGGACTACCTCCTCGATGTCGATCCGGGGTTCTACGCCGCGCGCTACCTCCGCGCCTGGCAAGTGCAGGCAGCGCTGGCTCACCACCTCTCTGAGACATACGACGAAGACTGGTATCGCAACCCGCTCGCGGGCGTGGACGTTCAGTCGTTGATGAGCCGAGGCCAGGAGACGCCGGCCCATCGGCTCGTGGAGGAGACGACGGGCTGCGCGCTCTCCTTCGATCCCGTGGTCGCGCGACTCGAGCGCGTGCTTCAGTGAGCTAGCCGTGCCACCGGCGCGTGAGGCGTTCTCGTCCCGCTTGGTCATGATGCTGGTCATGCTGGGCATGGCCGTCGGGACCGGAAACATTTGGCGTTTCCCCCGCATCGTTGCACAGAACGGCGGCGGCGAGTTCATTCTGGCCTGGCTGGCGTTCCTCTTCCTCTGGTCGATTCCACTGATCCTCGTGGAGTTCGGAGCGGGTCGGCTCACCCGGGCGGGACCGATCGGTGCGTTCCTCACGCTGATGGGGCCACGATGGGCGTGGATGGGAGCCTTCATCGCCTTCGTGGCGACGGCGATCATGTTCTACTACTCCGTCGTGGCCGGTTGGACGATTCGGTATGTCGTCGCCTCAGCGACGGGTGAGATCCCGCGGGCCGAGCCCGGCGGATTCTGGCAGGCATTCACCGAATCCTGGTGGCCCGTCCTCACGCACGGCATCGCGATCGGTCTGGGTACCCTGGTCGTGGCGCATGGTGTTCGGGCGATCGAGCGTGTGGCGCGGGTGCTCATGCCGACGCTGTTGGTGCTCGTCGTGCTGCTGGCCATCCGAGCGGTCACGCTGCCCGGTGCCTCCGACGGACTCGCCTACTTGTTCAGCGTCGACTGGGAGGAACTGGCGAACGCCCGCATCTGGATCGAGGCACTGACGCAGAACGCGTGGGACACCGGGGCCGGATGGGGACTGATCCTGGCGTACGCAGCGTATCTGCGGAGCAGCGAGGATACGGCGCTCAATGCCTTCGTGCTGCCGACGGCGAACAACACGGTCTCGCTCCTTGCGGGGGTGATGGTGCTGTGCACCGTGTTTTCTGTGGTGCCCCAGATGGTGGCGAACCTCGCCGCGGACCCGGACGCCCTGCAGGCATACCCGGCGCTCGCCGAAGCCGTCGGGAGTGGGACCGTCCTCACGCCGCGGCTCATCCAGGACACCATCTTCAGCACGGGCAACGAGGGACTCACGTTCATTTGGATGCCGCAGCTGTTCGCGACTCTGCCCGCGGGCCGGCTTCTCATGGTGGTGTTCTTCCTCGCCCTGAGCTTCGCCGCGTTCACCAGCCTGATCGCCATGATCGAGCTGGCGACCCGAGTGCTGCTGGACGCCGGCATGAGCCGCCAGCGCGCGATCCGCTCGGTCGGAGTCGGGGGCTTTCTACTTGGTGTCCCATCCGCCCTCTCGCTGCGATTCCTGCACAACCAGGACTTCGTGTGGGGCGTTGCGCTGATGGTCTCCGGCCTCTTCTTCGCGATCGGTGTCGTGACGTACGGGGTCCGGCGATTCCGCGACGCGCAACTCAATCACGATCACTCCGACATCCGGATCGGCCGCTGGTGGGACGTCGTCATCGGCGTCGTGGTCCCGCTCGAAGCGCTCGTGCTCCTGGGCTGGTGGTTCTACCAGGTGCGAGGGGAGGACCTCGCCGGGTGGCTCGACCCGCTCCGTGAGGCCAACGTTGGCACCATGGTCGCACAGTGGGGTGCGGTGCTTCTCGTCCTCCTCCTGCTCAATCGCTGGCTGGCGGCCCGAACTGCGGAGGCGGCTGCGGCCGGCGCCCGGAACGGTGCTGCATCGAACGGCTGATTGGTGGAGGTTCCCGAGGACGGCCCGATGCACTTGGCTGCATTCCGCGCCGTGGTCCGGCGGCTCGCCCTCGAGGTCCCCGAGGAGTACCTCGACGGCATCGCGGCCGTTGACGTGAGCCCCCGCACGGTGCCGCATCCCCAGCTCCCGGACGTCTACACGCTTGGTGAGTGCATCCCCGTGCACGGGAATACGGACGAGGTGCTCTCCCGCGTCGTGCTCTACTACGGCTCGTTCCGCGCACTCGCGCGAGGAGAGCCGCATTTCGACTGGGAGGGTGAAGCGCACGAGACCCTCCTGCACGAGCTGCGGCACCACCTCGAGTGGCGGGCGGGCGACGAAGGGCTCGAGCGCTACGACTGGGCAGTCGAGCAGAATCACCGCCGGATCGATGGCGACCCATTCGATCCGCTGTTCTTCCAAGTCGGCGAGCGGGTGGACGAGTGCATCTTTCGCGTCGAGGACGACGTCTTCATCGATCGGGTCGTGCGCGCGCGCCCGGATCGGGCCGAGCTCGTGTGGCGGGGACGGCGATACTCGGCGGAGGTCGGTGCGGGGCCCCTGCCCGCGTTCGTCGCGCTCGACGGGCTCGACGAGCCCCCTTCGGGTGAGGTGTTCGTCGTCTTCCGTCGCACACCCGGACTCAGGGATCTCTTCCGCCCCCCCGCAGTACCCTCCAGTGAGCGTGCGCGTGTCGACCCGATTGCCTGAGCCCTCCGTCCTCCTCCTGACCGCCGATCTGTTCTTTCGGGCGAAACTGGACGGCATTGTCCGCTCTGCCGGGGCGCGGGTGGTGACATCCCTTCCGGCGGACCTTGCCGTCGTGGAACTGGAGCGACCGGACGCTTCCGCCCGGATCCGTCAGCTGGTCGACGGGGGTGTCGGCGTGCTGTCCTTCGGTTCGCACGTGCGGGCACGTGCCCTGCGAGAAGCTCGGGCTCTTGGCGCCGTCGCGGTCCCGAACGCGGAGATCGAGCAGGCACTGCGCCGGGCCCTCCGCGAGCTTGTCGAGTGACTTGGGGGCGCATGCGGAGGACGGGGCTGGCGGGTTACTTTTACGCGCTCGGGTTTCGAGCGCATTCCTTGGCAAGGAGCGGGCGGAGTCATGACGCATGAGACGGTGACGGCGCTTCCGCCGTCGGAGGTCCTCGACTGGGCTCGACAGTTCTTCTCGGAGCGGGCGCCCCACAATGCGGCGTTTCTGGAGAAGGCGGGGTCCACGTTCGCGGTGTTCCGCGGGCAGGGCGGTGAGGAACTGACGGTCGCCGTAGTGCCGGATGATGGTGGCACCAGGGTGCGGGCCTCCACGCTGTTCTTCGACCAACTGATCGGGCGGTTCTTCTCGACCCTCCCGCCGGCGAAAGGAGCGGCCGCATGACAGAGGCCACC
>JBDHDN010000357.1:0-4441 GCA_039591485.1 Gemmatimonadota bacterium | reverse complement strand
GAAGCACGATGGACCCTGCCGACCACGAGCGATCGCGACAGGACGTCGGCGTCCACCCCCAGCCGGACCTCGTACTGCGGAAGCCGCCAGAGTGCCTGCGTCGGATTCGCCTCGTCCTGCCCGACGCTCTCCCCGTCCTCGACCCAGTCTCCCACGGCGACGACGTAGACGAGCAACTCGGTGGCGCCGGCGAGATCGGCCTTGGTGAACGTTCCCCGGACCGGACCGTCGGGCTGGATCTCGATCGGGATTCCGGCGGGTGTGATGCCCCGGGCCTGGAGCACCGCCAGCCTCACCGTAGCGCCATCGTCGTGGATCTCCAGTTGCGGATCGTGTTTCCCGAGGCCGCGCTCGGCTGCCCCCGCGCGCACGCCGCCACCCAGCAGACCAGTACCGGCGAGGCAGTACCGCAGGAGCCACGTGAACGATTCACGGATGTAGCGATCCTGGGCGCCGAAGTGCTCCGGCGTGAGGAGCATCCCGGTGGTCCAGTTCACCGCTCGGAGTCCGTCACCTGCGTCAGTCACGCGATTCTCCTTCGACCGCTTCGGCCGAGATAGCAATTCACGCCCAGCACCGGCGCGACACCGGGCTCACCGATCCTGGCCGGCTCTTCACGGGACCCGACGGCCCAGACCTCCCGCACCTTGTCCCGGAGGTGACACGGGAGCGTCAGCGCGTAGAGCAGGTCGCGCTGGCGCCGGCGCTCGGGTCGCAGGTGGTCCCGGTACGAGTCCAGGGACACCGGGCCGAAGACGACGCACACCGCGGTCTCGCCGTGCAGTCCTCGCCCCACCACCGTATCGACGCCGAGGCGCGAGTTATGCCGCCCGAGGTGTGTGCGCCGCCCCTCCGGTAGCGGCGCGATCCCCGGAACGGTGCGCACGTCCGCGACGGTCAGGTCGAACACCAGCCGGAACGCCAGCGGCACCGCCTCACGTCGGCCCGCAATGCGGTGCAACGTCGGCAGCAGCCGGGCCAGCGGATACCACAACTCCCGCGGCCAAGCATCCGATCGGATGTGAAAGATCTCCTCCAGCCAGCGCGCAGCTCCGTCCGGGTCGCCCGGCCTGAGGGTGAGATACCCGCCGGCGTCACGGAGGTGGTAGGCAACCTTCAGGAGCGGATTGTCGAACAGCTGGAGGAGCCGGTCCACCCGGAACTCGCGCTCGTCGGCGTCGCGCAGCGGGAACGGCACGCTGTCGAGTGCACCCGTCCCGGCCACATGCAGTACGACCCGCGTTCGCGGGGTGAGTGGCTCGCCCGGTTCGGGACGCTGCCGCACGATGGTGCCTCTGAGCCAACCGGCACCGGCACTCTCGAGCACCACACGGTCGGCGGGCACCCCGAGGCGCTCGAGCGTCGGGATCGCCGAGTCGATCGTGTGCCGCACACCGCGCGTCGGCCTGACGAAATCGGGCATGACCCGGCTCATGACAACCCTCTCACGCCGTCTCCTCCACCCGCACGCGAATGTGGTGTCCGATCACGGCACGGTCCTGCAGGTGCCGGGCGAGCTGATCTGCCAGCCGCGCGAGCTCGGTCTCCGGATCGGCGAAGTCCGAGGGCCGCACGCTGACCGTGACGGTCTCGCCTAGCTGCAGCCCCTGCTCGGTCAGCTCGGTCGCCGAGGACACCTCGACGCCCTGAATCCTAGGCTCGAAGGCGAGCGTCACGATCTCGATGTCCGCGGCCGTGACGATGCGCTCGCGGGTCCGCAGCAGCTCGGCGAACCGCACCCTCGCGTCGGGGTACGTCGGCGGTGCGCTGCCACCCGCCGTCGCGGTGAGATTGGCGACGCTCGCCGTGACGTTCGCGAGGGTGGAACTGATGCGCCGCACGCCGCCCAGCTCGATCCCGTTGCCGGTCGCACCGTCGCAGTACAGCAATCGCACCATCGCGAATGCGTCGAACCGTCCGCTCGCCTTGCGGTGGGGCCACAGCTCGAGTCGCCCCGCGCGATAGCGGTACTGCCCCGCCCCGGGCATCGCCTCGACGTCCGTCTCTTGCGCGTAGGGGGTTCCAGATTCGCCGGTGACGCTGAGCACGCCCATCACATGCCGGCCGGTCTTTCCCTCCGGACGCATCGAGACGACGGTCCCGGTGCGGTCGAACACGATCCGCTCGCTGAACACTTCGACATTCGATGCGGTCACACAGTTGACGGCAATGCGCTGAATGGCATTCGCGACACCCCCGGTACCGGCGGGAAGGGGAACCTGCACCCATGCCAGCGGCCGATCGAGCGCACCCTCGTGCCCCTCGGGCAGCAGGGTCGCGGCCGCCGCCGCAATCGCAGGGGGAGCGCTGCACGTCAGTCGACGGCCAGGCGAAATCGTGGGGAAGATCCACACCTGCGGCCCGTACGGCCCTTCGCCGAGCGGCAGTGCGCGCCGCACGTCGGATGCCCCGTCCATATCCCGGCGCGCCCCGTCTTCCGGCCACTCGAGACAGTGCACGCCGCCGCGTCCCCTGCGCGGCCGCAGTACGGTCCGCTCGGCTACGCGTCCGTCGTCGGTGAGGAGCTGCCACACGCTGCGCCCGAGCGCGAGGGACACCGCGCCGTCGCGAGGCTGCGCGTCGATGAACACGCCGAGGCCCCCGAGGTGCGACGCGTCCACGCGGAAGGCGAGGAACAGCGCCGGGGCCGAGCGACCGAGATCCAGTGGCGTGGAGGCGGGAGGTGTCGGCATCTCGGAGCCCGGCACCCGTGCCCCCGCGACCGTGCGCAGCTGCCGATCCTCGTAGACGGCCGCGAAGACGAGATCGGTGAGGGAAAGCTCGATCGA
Organism: Gemmatimonadota bacterium; assembly: GCA_039591485.1. GTDB lineage: Bacteria > Gemmatimonadota > Gemmatimonadetes > Gemmatimonadales > GWC2-71-9 > JAOTVV01. Next base: position 1,652 of record JBDHDN010000357.1, on the reverse strand, counting down.
CTCGTCGGGAGCGAAGTGGATCTGCTCGCCCGTCCGGTGGTAGCCGATCAGGTCGGTCTCGGGCGAGATCCGCTCGCGTTGATCCAGCTGGCCGAACGAGACGACGGTCTGGGCTGGGGCAGCCAGCCGGGGCGCCATGCCGAGCCCGCTGATGAGATCGTCGATCACCGCCTCGGGAAAGACGGTTTCGGCCTGTTCGTAGATGCGGCTCACCTGCACCGCGAACGTATGGAACAGCGTGGCGAGCACGGGATCGGGCTGCGGTTCCGTGCCGTATCGCTCGTGGAGGGCGCGCTCGAACTCACGCCGCAGCTCGGCGGCGATGTCATCCGCCGTCCGGGGGCCCCCGCCCAGGGTCACGCGCCGGACTCCCGGCTCGCCGTGGCTTGCCGCGGGGTGGGCTCATCGGCGGTGCTCGTGCCTTCGGTCTCTTGCTCGGGTGGCGGGAAGTCTCTCCCTTCGCATAGGCTCCCCGGATCCGGAGGCACCTCGGACTGCGACGGCAGCTTGGCCTCCGTCATGCCGGGTTGGTTCGTGACGGTCGCCGCCTTGATCCTGACGTCGCCGCCGGCCACCACTTCCGTGTCGCCCCTCGACTGGATGGACAGCACGGAGCCTGCGCGGTGGATCAACGACTCGCGGATATTGGCGTAGTCGTTCGTCGCAGCGTGATATGCACTACCGTTGACGCGGTGGATCAGCGTCTGGCACGCGAGCCGGATCTCGCCGTTGGGCGCCTCGAGGGCTATGTCTCCCTCCGAGCGGATCGTCAGGGTATGCGTGCCCTCGTCGTCGTTCTTGAGCTGCAGGACGCATCTCCCGTTGGCCGAGAACAGCTCGAGCACCTCGCTGCCGGCCTCCTCGACGAACCGGATCGTGTTGCCGCTGCGGGTCACGATCTGCTTGACGCCGTTATCCTCGCCGACGCCCGCCGTGTCGGGCGCCACGTCGACGCCGTTCCACGCGGACCCGAGCACGAACGGTCGCTCCGGGTCTCCTCGCTCGAAGCCAAGCACCACTTCGTCGCCTACTTCCGGCAGGAACGCCACACCGCGGTCACGTCCCGCATAGGGCGTGAGGACGCGCACCCAGTGGGTGCGGAGCGTGGGGTCGTCCTCCGACCGGGACTGCCAGCGATACCGGACCTTGATGCGGCCCAGCTTCTCGGGATCGACGTTGTCCACCACCTCGGCGGTGACGAGACCGCGTACGCGGTGCGACTCCGGCCGGGACCGGCTCGCGAACCGCGGCGCCGGAGTCGCGCTGAAGGTGTTGACGTACTGCTGGTCCTCGAGCCGGTGGACGACCTCCGTGACCCCGAAGGCACCGGTCGTGAGCAGCGCCGAGCGCTCGCTGTCGTTGAGCGTGACCAGCTCACCCGCTCCGACGCCGATGGCGACGCTCAGTGCCTCCACGACGACGGCTTCGGCGAGCCGTCGCTCGCTCTCACGCTGCAGTGCCCGACTCGCGGCGGCGAGCGTGGGACTCCGGCTCGGGGAGTCGAGCACGTTCGCGTCGCCGCCCCCGGCAGCGTTCGGGGCCAGCGTGGTCACCTTGTCCACGAGGGTCGGTGCGCCGGAGAGCCACGCGGGTGTCATGGCGATGCCGTGGAACTGGTGGTCGCGCTTGCCGTCTGCCTGATAGGCGGCGCC
>JBDHDN010000356.1:0-4446 GCA_039591485.1 Gemmatimonadota bacterium | reverse complement strand
CGAGCCGGGAGCAGAGCCGTACGTGCGGGCCGGCACGCGGGTCACGCAGGGGCAGACGCTCTGCATCATCGAGGCCATGAAGATCATGAACCCGATCGACGCGGAGGTGGCCGGCGTGATCAAGGAGATCGCTGTGCAGGATGCGCAGCCGGTCGAGTTCGGTCAGGTCCTCTTCAGGGTGGACACCAATGCCTGAAGCCGCACAGGGTCCAGCGTTCAATTTCAAGCAGGCGATCACCAAGATGGTGCAGGTGGAAGCATCCGACCTGCACCTCAAGGTGGGACGGCCGCCGACGATCCGCGTGGCAGGTGAACTGCTTCAGCTAGAGCAACCGGCGCTCAAGCCCGAGGAGTTGAAGGCGCTCGCCGAACAGTTGATGACGCCACGGCAGGTGAAGGAGTTTGCCGAGCACAAGGAGGCCGACTTCGCGATCGGGGTGCCAGGGGTTGGGCGGTTCAGAACCAACGTATTCCAGCAGCGTGGCACGCTCGCGTTCGTGTTCCGTGCGATCCCCTACGAGGTCAAGTCGATTCACGAGCTGAACCTGCCGACCGTGCTGGAGACGATCGCGCTCAAGCCACGCGGCCTCGTGCTCGTGACCGGCGTCACGGGTTCGGGCAAGTCCACCGCGCTTGCGGCTATGGTGAATCACATCAACCAGAACCGCCGCTGCAACATCATCACGATCGAGGATCCAATTGAGTTCCTGCATCGTGACGGCGTCGCCAATGTGGCGCAGCGGGAGATCGGAACCGACACGCTCTCCTTCGAGGCGGCTCTCCGTCACGTGCTGCGGCAGGACCCGGACGTGATTCTCATCGGCGAGATCCGCGATCGCATAACCCTGGACACGGCGATGAAGGCGGCGGACACGGGTCACCTGGTGTTCTCGACGCTTCACACGACGGACGCGTCGCAAACGATCAACCGGGTGATCTCTTTCTTCCCGCCGCATGAGCACCCTGCGGTACGCAACCTGCTGTCGACGGCACTGGAGGCGGTGATCTCGCTGCGTCTGGTGCCGACCACGGACGGCAGGCGCCGCGTGCCGGCCTGCGAGGTGCTGATCAACACGGCTGCGGTGCGCGACAACGTGCGCGACGCCGAAAAGGCGCTCAATATCCCGGACCTGATCAAGGAGGGAATGATCCAGTACGGGATGCAGTCGTTCGATCAGTCACTCATGAATTGGTATCACAAGAAACAGATCAGCTACGAGATGGCGCTGTTCTACGCCACGAACCCGAACGAGTTCGCGCTCCGTGCCGCCGGCATCGAGGGAACATCCGACCGCACCTTCGCCGACGAGGTGATGGAGCGGGAATCGTCGCGCGGGCCGTGACCGGGTCCCGCCGCTAGCGCCATGTTCAAGAAAGTCCTGATCGCCAACCGCGGGGAGATCGCCCTGCGGGTCATTCGGGCCTGCCGCGAGTTGGGCATCGAAACGGTGGCCGTGTACAGCGAGGCGGACCGCGACAACCTGCACGTCCGGTTCGCCGACGACGATGTCTGCATCGGCCCGCCGCCGAGCCGGCTCTCCTACCTCCGGATCCCGAACCTCATCGCCGCAGCGGAGATCACGGGAGCCGACGCCATTCATCCGGGCTACGGGTTTCTCGCGGAGAGCGCCGAGTTTGCAGAGACGTGTGAGGCCTCCAACATCGCGTTCATCGGACCGACGGCCGAGCAGATCCGGCTGATGGGTGACAAGGCGGCCGCCCGGAAGCTCGCGCAGGAGCAGCACGTACCGGTCGTGCCCGGTTCCAAGGGCGCGATCGAGAGCCCGACCGACGCCTTGGAGATCGCGCACGAGATCGGGTTCCCGGTGATCATCAAGGCGGCCGCGGGTGGGGGGGGGAAGGGGATGCGCGTCGCCGCCGATGCCGATGCCTTTCTCCAGGCCTTCTCGCTTGCCCGCAACGAAGCCTTGGCGGCGTTCGGCTCGGCGGAGGTATACGTCGAGAAGTACCTCGACCAGCCGCGTCACGTCGAGATCCAGATCATGGGAGATCAGCACGGGAAGGTTATCCACCTGTGCGAGCGGGACTGCTCCATCCAACGGCGGCACCAAAAGCTGGTGGAGGAAGCGCCAAGTCCGGCTGTGAGTCAGGAGCTGCGGGAGGCAATGGGGGGTGCGGCGGTGCGCCTCGCTGAGCGGATCGGCTACGTCGGGGCTGGGACCATCGAGTTCCTGCTCGACACCGACGGCAGCTTCTACTTCATGGAGATGAATACGCGCATCCAGGTCGAGCACCCGGTCACCGAGATGGTGACCAACTTCGACCTGGTCAAGGAACAGATCCGCGTTGCGGCGGGGGACCCGATCAAACTCCTGCTCAAGGGGAGCCGGGTGCGCGGGCACGCCATCGAGTGCCGCGTGAACGCGGAGGACCCGTTCCGTAACTTCCAGCCGTCACCGGGCACGATCACGACGTACCATCCCCCGGGTGGCCCGGGCGTGCGCGTGGATACCCACATCTACGCCGGGTATACGGTGCCGCCGTACTATGACTCGCTGCTGGCCAAGGTCGTCGTGCACGGGCGCACCCGCACGGAGGCGCTCGCCCGCATGTACCAGGCGCTCGACTCCTTCATCATCGAGGGGATCACGACGAATATCCCGTTCCTGAGGCGGATCGTGAGCCACCCCGACTTCGTGGCGGGCGAGGTCGACACGAAGTTCCTCGAGCGGCAGCCCGATCTCTTCCGAGCGGAATGAAGCTCACGGTCAACTTCACCCCCCTCGGCATCAAGCCGCAGGACGTCCACGGCCGACCCGTGCTGGTGATCGACATCCTGCGCTGCACCACCACGATCGTCCAGGCCCTTGCCAGCGGTGCCCGGTCCGTTATCCCGGTGGCCACGGCTGAGGAAGCGCTGCGGATGGCACAGAACCTCGAGCGCGATGCCGTGCGGCTGTGCGGCGAACGCCGGCTCGAGCCGATTCCCGGCTTCGATCTCGGCAACTCGCCGCTGGAGATGACCGAGGACGCCGTGAAAGGCCGGACGCTGCTGATGACGACGACCAATGGCACCGGCGCCATCGTCGCAGCGGACCAGGGGAGCCCGGTGTTGATTGGCGCGGCGACCAACTTCTCAACCGTGGTTGAGGCGGCTAGGACCGCTCTCGCCGAGCACGGCGAGATCACGATTCTCTGCTCCGGGAGAGAGCGGTCGTTCGCGCTCGAAGACGCGTACGCAGCCGGACGCTTCTGTCAGGCGCTGATCCCCGGGCAACAACGGCGTGCGGTAGAGCTGAATGACGCGGCAATTGCCGCCCTCGAGCTGGTCCGGCGTTACGGCGACAAGTGGAAGCGCGCGATCGCGGCCAGCACGGCCGCACACGCACTCAAGACCGCGGGGTACCGGCAGGATGTGGCAGCGGCGACCGAGGTGGATGTCCATGCCATCGTACCGCGGTATCACGATCGCATAGTAACGCTCGCGCCACCCGCCTGATATGACCGATACCTCCGGGCGCCGTCAGGAGCTGGTGGCCATCGTGTCGCTCCTGGCAGGCATTTTCGTTGCTCTCACCCTCCTGCCGTGGGATATCACCGGACCGGTCGGCCGCATCGCGGGCGAATTCCTGTGGAAGTGGTTCGGGCTCGGCGCAGTCTTGATTCCGGTGCTCGGTGTCGGCGTCGGGCTCGCGGGATTCGGTCTCGTACCGCGACTCGACCTCGAACGAGTGGCGGTGCTCTGCGCCGGACTGGTCCTGTTGGTCCCCTATGCTGTCGCGATCGTTGCAGGCGCCACGGGTCCGGGCGACTTCCCGCCGGCATATGAGGACTGGACCACGGCACAGAAGCTCGCCGGCCTCGTGCCGGTCGCCATCGCCGTTGGGATCGGGGAGATCATTGGGACCGCGGGGGCCGTGATCGTCGGCCTCGGTGGGCTGTGGGTGCTCACCGTGTATACGCTGGGGTTGCATCCGTTTGCGTGGATGCCTCGAGCGTGGGAACGGATCGTCGGTGCGGTGCACCGCGTGGCGGAGCGAGCAGGGAGAAGGGGGGAGCAGTCGAACCGGGAGGACGTATCGGAGCCGAGAGAAGTGCCGGATGAAGACTCCGTTTCTGACGATTCTTCCACATCTACCATCCCGCCGCCTCCACCGACGAAGTCCCGCAAGCGCCGAAAGACCCCCGAGCAAACCGAGCTCCCGATCGCCGATGGGGCTTCCGTCGATGATCTCCCCCCCGTCGACATTCTCACGTCTCCCGTGTCGGACTCCGGCCACGATTTTGAGGATGCCATCGAGCGATTGGGGCACGTGCTGATCGAGACGCTTCGGACCTTCAAGGTCGAGGGATCGATCGTCGGCCGTACGACCGGGCCGGTCGTGACGCAGTACGAGGTCGCACCGGCCCCCGGGGTCAAGGTGGGGCGGATCGCGGCACTCGCCGATGATTTGGCGCTCGCGACGCGTGCCCAGTCGGTGAGGA
>JBDHDN010000355.1:0-4450 GCA_039591485.1 Gemmatimonadota bacterium | reverse complement strand
CATGGACATCCTGCTGGGCGTGCTCGACGAGGGCCGCCTGACCGACGCCAAGGGCCGGTTCTGCGACTTCACCAACACAATCGTGCTGTTGACGTCCAACCTCGGCGTCCGCGAGTCGCAGGAGACCGATGATCTCGACGTGCGCAAGGAGATCATCCTCAAGGTGGTGCAGGCATCGCTGCGACCCGAGCTGTTCAACCGCTTGAGCGGCGTGCTCGCGTTCAACGCACTGGGGATGGACACGCTGGAGACGATCGTCCGGATGCACTTGGCGAGCCTCGCCAAGCAGTTGCGCGAGGAACACGGTGCCGAGTTCCGGGTGACCGATGACGCCGTCGCGAAGCTGGCCGAGTTGGCCTACGACCCGTCGTACGGCGCGCGCCCGGTGGAGCGCACGCTGGAGCGGGAAGTGCTCTCGGGGCTGTCGCATGTGATCATCGGCGGTCACGTCACCGACGGTGCGATCGTGCAGGTTGCCGTGGATGGCGACGAGGTCGCGTTGCTGGTCGGCACGGAGTCGGAGGTTGCCGAGGAGCTTGAGCGGATCGCGCACGCGAGCCGGGACAGCACGACCGCCGATGCGCCCGCACCAGTCGGCGGCGAGTAGGAGGAGCCGTGCGGACCGGTCCTCTCGTCGGGCTGCTGGCTGGCTGCCTACTTGGTATAGGCGCGGGGCCGCTGCACGCACAGGAGCCGCAGTGGCTCAAGCTGCCGCGGCGCCAGGAACAGGACTCGGCGCGGTGGCTGAAGCAGGAGGCGGCGGCGGCCGCAGCCGCGCAGGAGTCGGGGTCAGCGTCAGAGGAGGCGGAAAAGGAACGGATCCTTCGGGCAGCGCGCGCCAAGGAGGCGAGCGCGCAGGTCACCGTCGAGAACGCCCGGGAACGGCTCGAGTTATGGAAACAGGTTCGCCTGATCGACCCGAGCGAACTCGAAGCACAACTCGGATACCAACGCGCGGAGCGTGATCTCGAGACCGCGAGGCAACAGGCGGAACAACAGGCGCAGTCGGAGGCCGCGGCGTCCGGCGAACAGGAGGTCCAGGTCCGGCGGGCCGATCAGGCGCTGCAGGAAGGGGATCTCGGGGCGGCCGAGGAGATGGCCGACGACGTGTTGTCGCGGGCGCCGGGCAACGTCGATGCGCTGCGCATCAAACGGGCGGCACGCGTCGCGCGGGCAGCCAAGGCGTTTCGCTTCCGTCTGATCCTCGGGGCGGTCCTCCTGCTCGTCGTTGCGGTCGTCGTGGCCATCCTGGCTCGCCGTGGACTGAAGCGGCTGCGGCAACGCGACGCGTCTGCGGCAGCCGAGGGGCCGGGCAGGGCAGTGCTCAAGATCGTCGATGGCATTGGTCGGGGAAGGATCGTCACGATCGAGAAAGACATCTTCCGCATCGGTGCTGCGCAGGGGACCAAACCCGACGAGATGAACGACCTGATCCTCAGCGATTCACGGGCACTGGTGTCTCGCTTCCACTGCTCGATCATCCGCCGCGGCGAGGAGTATCTGCTGGTGGACGCGAGCACGAATGGGACGGAACTGAACGGGGAGCCGTTGGTGCGAGGGGAGGATTGCCGACTGCGGGACGGTGACGAGTTCGTGGTCGCGTCCGTGTCCCGGCTCAAGTTCCTGGCGACGTGAGCGTCGCTCCGATGCGCGGCGCGGCGAGCAGTGACCGTTCAGAGGGTGCGTAACAGCATCACGATTGCCGCTGCGACCAAGCCGAGGACGATCACGGTGGCGATGCCGGCAAGCACGACGAGGCGGATCCGCCGCTTCTGTGCCGCAGTGAGGCCGCGCCGCCTGCGGCGCCGGCGCGGCGCCGGTGCCTCGGCGAAGACCGGCTCGGCTGGCTCCTCCGTGGCCGTCTCGAGCGGCAGCTCGCCGCTGTCGAAGCGATAGCGCGCAGCCGGAGCGAGCTCGATGACGTCGCCGTGCGACAACAGGTGTTCGCCATCGACGGCGGAACCGTTGACCGTGGGAACTGGAGACACGCCGGGACCGGGCGCGATCCAGAACCCGTCCTCGCGCTCGAGGAGGGCAGCGTGCCGTTCGGCAATGCCGGGCAGGTAGAGGCGGAGCGGGCATCCGGGGCCCGAGCCGATCCAACAGGGTGACGTCGAAAGCGCGACGGCATCCCCGGGCGTCGGTGGTACGGGAATCAGCGACGGGGGAGGGCGCATGCGGGCCGATCCAACGCGTTGTCGAATCTCACGGGCTCTGCTTCGATCCGGTGAGCGTACCGGCTTGCGCACCCTGCGCCCAACTGCCGGTGAACGCGTTGCCGCTCATGTTGAGCTGAAACGTCGCGTTGCCCGCCGGCGTCGAGGCGACCACGGTAATGACCGGGCCGTTGACGAGGACCGAGGTGATCGCGGCTGGATCGGAGATGTTGGTGGTGACCATGCCGCCGTAGTCGTCCGGCCTTCCCGTGATGGTGATTCGGCCCGTGAACGGCGTGCCGTCGAGCTCGGCCGAGAAGTCGTAGATGCCGACGGCCGTCGACTCCTCGGGCTCGGGCGGCGGGCTCGATCCGGATTTCAGGAGTGAGCATGCTCCGGTCAGGAGCGCGAGACTCAGCGTCACGACGGTGGTCCGCTTCATGCGGCGCCTCACTCGGGCAGGGTGCGTGTGTCACGAATGTAGGAGGCGACCGTGAGTGGCGCCAGCGAAGTGCAAGCAAAACGATCCCGCTTGCATTGCACGCGATGGTGTTGCCTTTGAATCGATCGCGCGACATGTTCGTCCGAGCGTCTCGCAGACAGCGCGGAGGTCGGGTGGTGCGACGGACGGCAGTGGCTGCTCTCGTGCTGAGCGTGGTGATGGCGCTACCGGCGGCCGGCCAGACCCTGCGGGATAGGCTATCGGATCTGTTCCGATTTGGCGTGACCTGTTCGGATCCCGATGCCCTCCTGTGCATTTCCAACGTCAGTGGTCAAGATGCCCAGTTCGCGTTCTCCGCCGCGCTGGAGAGCGAGAACCAACGCCTCATCGGGTTCATTGGTGACGCGATCGGACAGAGCGTCGCGAACATTCCGACGCCGGCGACGAGCGCGGGCAGCGTGGTCGAGTTCACGCCGGGTGGTCGGATCGAGACCCGTCTACTCTCGGGTGGTCCGATCTATGCCGAACGGGCTCCATCCCTCGGGAGAGGCAAGCTGCTCATCGGGGTGCTGCTGTCGCAGATGACCTTCCAGCAACTTCGGGGCGTGCCGGTCGAGGACCTCCTCTTCAACTTCCGCCACATCGACATCCCGGGCACGCCGGGTCTCGGGAACCCGATCCAGGAGAACAACCTCCTCCAAGTCCGCATGCAGCTCGCGCTGCAGACCACCGCCGCCTCCTTTTTTGCGACATACGGCATCACCAACACGCTCGATGTCGGGGTGGCTGTTCCCCTGGTGTACACCTCCCTCAGTGGTCTGAGCGAGGCCCAGATCGTCCCGTTCGGATCGAGCTCGGCGTACAGCTTTGGCGGGCCCGCGGAGGATCCCAAGATCGTCGACAACAGCTTTCAGGAGGGCTCGGCCGTCGGTATCGGTGACGTCGGCCTGCGACTCAAGCTCAACATCGCTCAGGGCGAACGCTTCGGCTACGGGCTGCAGGGCGATCTTCGGCTGCCCACGGGCAGCGAGGAGAATTTTCACGGGCTCGGGACGATGGCAGGCCGCGCCCTGGGCGTGGTGTCGGCGGAGTTCGGGCCGTTCACGCCGCACGTGAACGTGGGCTACCTCTACCGGGGCCGCGCCGACTCGCTGCAGAACCACACGGTGGTCGGGCTCATCGGGTTCGACCATCTACTGACGGCGGGGGTCACGCTGGCGGTGGATCTGCTCTCCGAGTTCGAGCTGGACAAGAGCAGCGTGCAGGTACCGCCGGACATCGAGTACACGGAGCCGTTCAGCCGTACCGTGGTGGCGAGCACGATCCCCGATCGCCGGGACAACCGGATCGATGCCACGTTCGGATTCAAGTGGTCGGTGCCGTGTGCCCCACAGTGGCCCACCTTCTGTGCCAAGGGCGCGGACGTGGGACGCGGGATCACGTTCATCACCAGTGTCGTTGTCCCACTCAACCACGGCGGCCTGCGACCGGGAGTCATCTGGTCGGCGGGCGCGCAGTACAAGTTCTGATGATGCTGCGTCCTCGCTTCCGCCACCGCGCGCTCCGCGCCGCATTGCTCGCCATGCTCGCGGCCCTCGCGTGCGATCTCGGTGTCGAACCACCGTCGGAGACGCCGATACTCGCGGTATCTGCGCGCGAGGTCATGCTCTTCGCGACCAAGGGCAGCAGTGTTCCGGATACGGCGTCGGTCTATTTCGCGAACAACGGGTCCGGGTCCCTGGCAGGTCTGCAGGTACGCATCGTCGAGGCTCCCGTGTGGTTGGATACCGCACTGCAGGATACGACGCTGCTGCTCATCGGCTCGGCTGGCACGCTCGACATGGGCACCTAT
>JBDHDN010000354.1:0-4452 GCA_039591485.1 Gemmatimonadota bacterium | reverse complement strand
GGCCCGCATCGGGTGGCACTTTGACGTCGAGGACGTAGCGGACGTCGGCAAGGGTGCTGACTCGTTGCTGGGCAAGTGATCGCGACACGCCTCTCCCGACCTCGACGGCGGGGCCGCGGCACCCCACCATCAGGAAGCCAAGGACTGCTGTGGTGACACAAGCGTGTCGGACAGGGATCATCGGGCGACTCCAGTGCAGAGCGGAGGGGTCGTGTCCATCACGGAGAATCGAGTACCGGCCGGGCCGCGCAGCTGACCCTCTGGTCTGCGGTCCCGGATCACTTTACAATGCACCGCTATATGGCACTTCCCGCCGTCGTCGCGCCAGGTCTCGTGGATGCTCTCGGGCGCGGGCTCGACAGTCTCCGCGTCTCGGTGACTGACCGGTGCAACCTGCGCTGCAGTTATTGCATGCCGGAGGAGCACTACGTCTGGTTGCCGCGGCCGTCGATCCTCGACTACGAGGAGATCGACCGTGTCGTTGCGCTGTTTGCCCAACTTGGCGTGACGCGAGTGCGGGTGACCGGGGGCGAGCCGCTGCTGCGGCAGGACGTCCCGCGGTTGTTCGCGCTGCTTGCTGTGAACACGCAGCTTCAGGACCTCGCCATCACCACCAACGGGGTGCTGCTGTCGCGTCACGCGGAGGCACTCCGTACCGCGGGGTTGCACCGGATCACGGTGAGTCTCGATACGCTGCGGCCGGAGCGGTTCCGTACGATGGCGGGGCGTGCGCGACTCGAGGAGGTGCTGGAAGGAATCGCGACGGCTCGGGAGGCCGGATTCACCGGCACGAAGCTCAACGCCGTGGTCGTTCGTGGGGTGAACGATGACGAGCTGCCATCGCTGATTGCGTTCGGGCAGCGTGAGGGGCTCGAGGTCCGATTCATCGAGTACATGGATGTCGGCGGAGCGACCCGATGGGCCAAGACGCACGTCGTGCCGCGAGCCGAGATGCTGGAGCGGCTCGGGCGGTACTTCGGTGGAGTGGAGCCGTTGGGCGATCCCGCTGATCGCGCGGCACCCGCCGATCGTTTCGTGCTCGGTGACGGCACGGTCTTCGGTATCGTCGCGTCGACCACGGCCCCCTTTTGCGGCAGCTGCGGTCGCAGCCGGCTCACGGCCGACGGACTCTGGTTCACCTGCCTGTACGGCGAGGCAGGGGTTGATCTGAAGGCCTTGCTGCGCGGGGAGGCCTCCGACGCTCAGATCCTCGAGGTGATGCGCGAGTGCTGGAGCAAGCGCAGCGATCGTGGCGCTGAGGAACGTCTCGTTCAGCTCGAGCGCGGGCCCCTCTACGGTGCCGCCGGGCTGCGGCAGCATCCGCATCGGGAGATGCACACGCGCGGCGGTTGATCAACGGTGCCCCAGGGGCGTCCGTCTACCCCGGAGAGGAGATTCCGACATGACGAGACCATGGGTGGCGCTCGTCCTCACGAGTGTGCTGGTGGCCTGCGCCGGCAAGCCCCCGCCCGACTTCGCACCCGATCCCGCGCTGGTGGCACGAATCGAAGCCATACGGGTGGTGCCGCGAAGCGAGTACGCCTGTCCAGGCGATCGGATCCGGACCAACTACGAGGCGGTGCTGGACGACGGTACGGTGCTCCCGTTCGCGCGGGACTACGACGACGACAATCCGCCGGCACTGCACGTGATGTTTCTCAGCAGGCAGAGCCCCGATGCCGTGAGCCATGCCGGCGGCGACTGGACCGCGGACCGGGATCCGCTAGGCTCGGCGATCGAGGGCTTCCGCCTGACCGCAGTAATGCGGGCGCGGCCGCAGCTGATGGCCACGACGGTCGTCGCTCCGGAGTACTCCTGTGTCCCGCACGCATTTGGATTCTCGGGGGCGGCCGGGCTTCCGGGGCCCGATGTCCTGCTCAGGCTGGGTACGGTGCGCTCTCCGTTCTACGATCGCCTGCTCGTGCTCGCGGTGGAGGTGGGGGATGCTCCTCCCTTTTACGTGATGCACGATGCGGACATGGTGCCGCCCTCGGATTGGTACGTCATCGAGTCTCAGGGCGGGCGTGGCGAGCGCGGAGTGCGCGGCGCCCGGGGGGCCCCCGGCGCGGAAGGCCGGGCGGGTTGCCCCGGGGGAGCCGGAGGGGCTGGCGGGATCGGTCAGGCGGGCGGAACGGGTGCCCCCGGCGGGCCTGGCGGATCGGTGACGCTCCTGGTGCCGGAGGACGAGCGGTTCCTGGCCGGCCTCGTGGATGCGCGCAGCGTTGGCGGGCCAGGTGGTCCGGGCGGACACGGAGGGGAAGGTGGCCCCGGCGGCCGCGGCGGTGAGGGGATCCTCGTCAACGGGCAGCGCTGTGACGACGGATCGCGAGGGCCGAAGGGAGGCGATGGCCCGGCTGGCGGGGATGGCCCGGCGGGGGCACCGGGCAACCCGGCCCGGGTGATCACCGTATCGTCCGGTGACGTGTTTGGTTCGAGGGTTCCGCAAGCCCTGCAGGCCCTACTAGATTTCTCGCGCAATTAGCAGCCTTCTCATAGGGGAGTGGGGCGTGGGGAGTGGTCCCGGAACAGCGCGCTGGCTCGCCCGCGACGACAGGACGTCGCCGCGGGTCAAAGTGTCCCGTCCGGGAGCACCCTCAGCGGCCCGCTCCCGTTTTTCATCTGCGAACTCCTTGGCACTTGAGGAGAACGACTCGTGATTGTTTCAGTACCCAAAGAGTCCTTCGCCGGAGAGCGGCGGGTGGCGCTCACACCGGACGTCGTGAAGCGTCTCGTCGCCCAGTCGGTGGAGGTACGCATCGAGCACGATGCGGGATTCGGTGCCTCCCACACCAATGCGGCCTACGAGGCGGTCGGGGCGACGATCGTCGACGATCGCGACGCCGTCTGGCGTGAGGCGGATGTGGTGCTGCGGGTCCAGCGACCGCAGCTTTCATCGGAGGGACGGGACGAGATTGCGCTCTTGAAGGAAGGCGCCATCGTCGTCGGCATGCTGTGGCCCCTCACCAACGCGCCACTCGCGAAGGCGCTCGCGGACCGCAAGGTCACGGCCTTCAGCCTCGACCAGCTGCCCCGGATCACCCGCGCGCAGTCGATGGACGTGCTCAGCTCGATGAGCACGATCGCGGGCTATCGAGCAGTGTTGATGGCCGCAGCGGGGAACGGGAAGTTCTTCCCGATGTTGGTCACGGCTGCAGGCACGATCGCGCCAGCCAAGGTCTTCATCATCGGTGCCGGCGTCGCCGGCCTGCAGGCGATCGCCTCGTCGCGACGTCTCGGCGCCGTGGTATCGGCTTTCGATGTGCGACCGGCCGTGAAGGAGCAGGTGGAGAGCCTGGGGGCGAAGTTCGTGAGCCCGGCGCAGGCGGTGGAAGCCGAGGGTGCGGGCGGATACGCGAAGGAGCTGTCGGCCGACGAGCATCAGCGCGAGCTGGACTTCATCCACGAGCACGTCAAGGGCATGGATGTGGTGATCACCACCGCACTCATTCCGGGCCGTCCGGCGCCCGAGCTGATCACGGAGGCGATGGTCGACGACATGCGGCCAGGCTCGGTGATCGTTGACCTGGCCGCCGAGACGGGCGGCAATTGCACGCTCACGAGGCCGGGCGAGACGATCGAGCACAGGGGGGTCACGATCATGGGCCCGCTCAACCTGCCGGCCGGCATGCCGGTGCATGCGAGCCAGATGTATGCCAAGAACATGCAGGCATTCTTGGCGCTGCTGATCGACAAGGAAGGCAAGCTCCAGCTCGATTTCGAGGATGAGATCGTCAAGGGAACGTGTATCACGCACGAGGGCAGGATCGTCCACGAGGCGACCCTGGCCAAGATGGAGGGATAGAGCGGATGCTCGAGGAACTGGTCGTCCTGTTCGTGATTTTCGTGCTGGCGATGTTCGTCGGTTTCGAGGTGATCACGAAGGTGCCACCGACGCTGCATACCCCCCTGATGTCAGGGTCGAATGCGATTTCGGGAATCACAATCATCGGTGCGCTGATCATCGCGGGCGCGGCCGACAATCGGATCTCGTCGATCCTGGGCGCGGTCGCGGTGGCGTTTGCCATGATCAACGTCGTCGGTGGCTTCATGGTCACCGACCGGATGCTCCACATGTTCAAGCGTAAGCCGGAGGAGCAGAAGAAATGATGGACGCCTTTGCCAAACTGGCTTATCTGCTCGCGGCCGTCCTCTTCATCTTCGGCCTCAAGCGCTTGAGCTCACCGGCCACGGCGCGGTCGGGCAACTGGCTCGCGTCGCTCGGCATGGCCATCGCTATCATCGCGACCCTGGCGTTCGAAGGGGTCGTACAGTGGCAGTACATCGTTGCCGGTGTGATCGTTGGCTCCACGGTCGGAGCCCTGTTCGCCCGGCTCGTGAAGATGACGGCGATGCCCGAGATGGTAGCGCTGCTGAACGGATTCGGGGGCGGCGCGTCTGCCCTGGTCGCCAGTGCCGAGTTCGTCAAGTACTACGAGGCCGGTGGGATCATCC
>JBDHDN010000353.1:0-4454 GCA_039591485.1 Gemmatimonadota bacterium | reverse complement strand
ATGGGCTTCGGGTGCAACGCCGCGGGCGTGGTGTCCACCCGCGTGATCGACAGCCCACGGGAACGCTTGATCGCGATCGTCACCAACAACTTCTCGTTGTGCAACGGGCGCTGGCCCACGCAGATCCTCATCGCGTCCATCTTCATCGGTGCGCTGGCCCCCGCGCACCTCGCCGGCCTCGTGGCGGCATCGGCCGTGGTGGGGGTGGCGTTACTGGGGATCGGCGCGATGTTCTTCGCTTCGTGGCTCCTGTCGCGCACGGTGCTCGCCGGTGAGGCGACCACCTTCTCGCTGGAGCTGCCGCCCTACCGCCCGCCCCGGCTGCTGCAGACGTTGTACACGTCGCTGATCGACCGGACGCTGATCGTGCTGTGGCGGGCCGTGGTGTTCGCGGCGCCCGCCGGCGCCGTGATCTGGCTGATCGGTAACGTCACGATCGATGGTACCAGCCTCGCACAGCATCTCATCGGGTGGCTCGACCCGATCGGGGTGCTGATCGGCCTGAACGGCGTGATCCTCTTGGCCTACGTCGTGGCGATCCCGGCCAACGAGATCGTGATCCCCACCGTGCTGATGCTGACGACATTGGCGTTGGGAGCCCTCGGTCTGGGTGAGGGCGCCGGCGTCATGTTCGAGCTCGACTCGCTCGGCGCAACCGGCGATCTGCTGCGCATGGGCGGCTGGACGTTGCTGACGGCCGTCAACCTCATGCTGTTCAGCCTGCTGCACAACCCGTGCTCGACCACGATCTACACGATCTACCGGGAAACCCGGAGTGCCAGGTGGACGACCGTGGCGACCGTGCTGCCGCTCGTGATGGGCTTCGTCGTCTGCTTCCTGGTAGCCCAAGTGTGGCGGCTGGCCGTTCCGGCCGTCGGGCCCTAGCTTGCGTCGATTCCGCGTACTGGAGATCACCATGCGTCTCGTGATGGCGACGTTCGCGTGCCTCGTGGCGGCCGTACCGACGGATGCGCAGGACAGCCGCTTCACCGCCGAGGACGTGTTCGAGCTCGAGCGCGCGCTCGACCCGCAGATCTCTCCAGATGGTCGCCGGGTCGTGTACGTGCGATCGGGCTTCGATGTCATGACCGACCGGCCACGCAGTGCATTGTGGATGGTGAACGTCGACGGAACGGATCATCGGCCGCTCGCATCGGGGCCGAACAACTACTCCTCGCCACGATGGTCGCCCGACGGTGCACGGGTGGCGTACGTCTCCACCGCAAACGGTCGCGCGCAGCTCTTCGTCCGCTGGATGGACTCCGGGCAGGAGGCCGCCCTCACCAACCTCACTGAGTCGCCGCGCGGCATGTCGTGGTCGCCCGACGGCCGCTGGATTGCCTTCTCGATGTTCGTTCATCGGGACGACGGGACGCTCGCCGCACCGATGCCTCGCCGCCCGGAGGGCGCCGACTGGGGCCCGCCGATTCAGGTGATCGATCAGCTCCAGTATCGTGCGGACGGCGCGGGCTATCTCGATGAGGGTTACGACCACCTCTTCGTGATCCCCGCCGACGGCGGGACGGCACGCCAGGTCTCCTCCGGCACCTACGATCACGGCGGGACCCCGCAGTGGAGCCGTGACGGACGCGCCCTGATCGTGTCGGTGAACCGGAGCGAGGGGGTGGATGCGGAGCCGAGAAACAGCGAGATCTATGCCCTGTCGCTTGAGGACGGCTCGTACACCCAGCTGACCGATCGCTTCGGGCCGGACGCCAACCCGCGCGTGTCACCCGACGGCAGGCTGATCGCGTACACGGGCTTCGACGACACGTTCCAGGGCTACACCGTGACCCGGTTGTACGTCATGGACGCCGACGGGTCGAACGCTCGAGAGATCTCCGCCGGGCTCGATCGTGACGTCGGCAATCCGCAGTGGAGTGCCGACAGCCGCGGCCTGTTCGTTCAGTACGACGACGAGGGGAACACCAAGATCGGGTACCTCGCGCTCGATGGCACGTTGACCCTGTTGGCGAATGACGTGGGCGGCCTGTCGCTTGGCCGCCCGTATGGAGGCGGCCAGTTCACCGTGGCGCCGAACGGGACGTTCGCGTACACGCTGGGGACGCCGTACCACCCGGCCGAGGTGGCGGTGGGCGCGCGCGGGAGGGACGGGCGTCAGCTCACGCAGCTCAATCAGGATCTGCTGGGCCACAAGGAGTTGGGCCGGGTCGAGGAGATGTGGTGGGAGTCGTCGTATGACGGCCGGCGTATCCAGGGGTGGATCACGACCCCGCCGGGCTTCGACTCGACGGGCACGTTCCCCCTGATCCTCGAGATCCACGGCGGGCCGTTCGCCAACTACGGGGACCGCTTCTCGGCGGAGAACCAGCTGTATGCGGCGGCCGGGTACGTCGTGCTTTCCGCCAACCCGCGCGGGTCTACGAGCTACGGCCAGGAATTCGGCAATCTCATTCACCACGCCTACCCGAGCCAGGACCACGACGACCTGATGTCCGGCGTCGATGCCGTGATCGCACGGGGGTACATCGACGAGGACAATCTGTTCATCACGGGGGGCAGCGGGGGCGGTGTGCTGAGTGCCTGGGCCGTCGGGAAGACGGATCGGTTTGCGGCGGCCGCCGTCCAGAAGCCCGTCATCAACTGGTACTCGTTCGTGTTGAACTCCGACGGCATCGCGTTCTTCTGGCGCTACTGGTTTCCCGGGAAGCCGTGGGACCATCTCGAGCACTACATGGCCCGGTCGCCGATCCACTACGCCGGCAACGTGACCACGCCGACCATGCTCATCACCGGTGAAGCGGACTATCGCACCCCGATGTCGGAGACCGAGCAGTTCTACGCCGCGCTCAAGATCGAGGGCGTGGAGACCGCGATGGTCCGCGTGCCCGACGCCAGTCACGGCATTGCGAACCGGCCGAGCAATCTCATCGCAAAGGTCGCGTACATCCTGACCTGGTTCGAGAAGTACCGCACGGCGCCGAGGGAGGCCATGTAGTCGCTCCCCTCGCGGGGCCGGATCGCTAGCCGGATACACACCGACGGGTCGTGCGAGCCTACAGCCCTGCCGTCCTACCGCCTTACCCACTGCCGGGATCGCGCACCCGAATCGGCGACCGGCTCCCTGCGATCGCTCCAGTCCCGAGCGCACAGGGGCAACAGCCCGAGCATCCCCAGCAATAGATGGCACCGTTGTCCGTGAGGCCACACGAGTGGACGGAGCCTGCACTGATGGCGACGAAGGTCAGCGAACCCACGACCGGCATCGGCACATCGGTGTCGGTCGTCGTACCGGTTCCGAGTTGGCCGGTGCCATTCCCACCCCAACAGCATCCCTCCCCCGTGCTGGTCACGCCGCAGGTGTGCTGCACGCCGGCATCGATGGTCGAGAACACGAGGCCGCCGCTCACCGGCAAGGGAGAGAAGCTGTGGTAGTCCACTCCGTTCCCCAGCTTCCCGAACACGCCGGCTCCCCAGCAGTACGCCTCCCCGGCGGGCGTGAGCGCACAGCTGTGCTGGAACATGGCTGAGAGGGTCGCATACGTGAGATTGCCATGTATCGGTCGCGGAACCGAGTCTCTTCCGGACCCGCTGCCCGTGCCGAATCCCCAACAGTAGCCGTCACCGGATGTGCTGATCCCGCACGAGTAGCCGCTGCCCATGGCGACAGTGGTGAACGCGATACCGCCAGCGACGACGACAGCCGTGTCCCGGTCGATGGTGGAGTTGTCCCCCAGCTCGCCGTGCGCGTTGGCGCCCCAGCAGACAGGCACGCCGCCGGCCGTGACGCCGCACACGTGGCGCCCCGCCGAGCCGACGGGTACCATGGTGGCGATCCGCTCGAAGGTGTGTCCCTCTGCGACCTCGCGCGGGCGGAAGCTGTTTGCTCCGGGCACATCCGCGAGTGATCCCCAGCAGTATGCCACGCCGTCGATCGCAACCGCACACGTGACCCGGGCGCCTGCGCTGATCTGGCGAAACAACAGATCTTCGGCCACGGGTGTCGGGTCGGGCACCCATGGATCGAACGCCGGATCGTGGCTCAGCGTCCCGACCTGTCCGTCGGAGTTCAAGCCCCAGCAGAAAGCCTTGCCGCTGACGGTCAGGGCACAGGTGTGTCGGCGTCCTGCGCTGACGCTCTGCCAGTGGTCGACCGTGAGGTCTGCCGAGCCCGTGACGCCTCCGGTGCGCGCGGTGATCGTGGCCGATCCCGCGGCGAGGGCGGTGGCCACGCCGGTCGGGCCGACGGCAATCACCGTCGGGCTGGATGATGCCCACGCGATCGAATCGACCGGAACGCGCTCGTTCGATGCGTCGCGGGCGACGGCCGACAGCAGTAACTCGTCCCCCATGGCGTAGTAGGTGTGGGTCGCAGGGGATACTTCGATCCGCACGATCGGCGCCGGTGCGTCGGGGTCATCGCAGGCCGTCGTGGACAGGAGTGCCAGCGCAAAGGCGCCGACGAGGCGGATCATGCGGCGACCGGCGACCAT
>JBDHDN010000352.1:0-4466 GCA_039591485.1 Gemmatimonadota bacterium | reverse complement strand
CGAAGTAGTTGGTTCGGTCGGTGTTGGTGCTGCCGTTCATGTTGCCGCCGGCCCGCTCGACGAGCTGCATGTGCTCGCCTTTGTCCACGTTGGCCGACCCCTGAAACATCATGTGCTCGAAGAGGTGGGCGAACCCGGAGCGGCCGGGCCGCTCGTTGCGACTGCCGACGTTGTACCAGACGTTGACGGTCACCACCGACGCCGCCGGATCGGGCGCCAGGATGACTCTCAGGCCGTTGGACAGCGTGTACTGCTCGAACTCGACGGGGGCCTGCGCCGCGAGCGGGGTCGCCGCGAGCCCGACTGCCGTGCCGAGAAAGAAGAGGCTCCGCACCATGATCGCTCCCTTTCCTGTGCGTAGTCGGAAGAGCTAGTAGGGTACCGGGGGGAATTGGGGGGAGTCAACTGCAAGACCCAGGATGCTGAATGCAGATTGGCGATTGGCGAAGGCGGGATACGGAAGGGGAACGGCGACACGTGGGGAGCGGGGGAGGTCGCGGGTGGAGGGGCAACGCTCATCACGCAACGAGCAAGGTCCAACAGGCGGGAAACATGCGACAGACGTGAAGGCTGAAATGACTGGTCGGTCGGTGCGCTTCACTGCTCACCTTTCATGCTTCACGACCCCGCGGACTCTCCAGGCGTTCGTCACTTGCCAGTCCGGCTATCCCGGAGCGTCGCAGCAAATTCACCCGCGCAGCACCGCAAACACCGCCACCACCGCGATCATCAGGCCGAGAGCCACCTTCACGGCCGCGCCAACTGCTCGGCCGACCACCGCCCCCCAGCCCGCGCCAAGCGCGGTGCCCGCACGGCGGGCGACGGTGTACTCGAACACGGCGGCGCCGGCGAACGCACCAACGAAAGCACCGATAATGCTGCCCACGACGGGGACCGGCACGCCCACGGCCGCCCCCACCAGCCCACCGATCATTGCGCCCCAGCCGGCGCGACGGGAGCCGCCGTAGCGCCGCGCC
This sequence comes from Gemmatimonadota bacterium, assembly GCA_039591485.1. Classification (GTDB taxonomy): domain Bacteria; phylum Gemmatimonadota; class Gemmatimonadetes; order Gemmatimonadales; family GWC2-71-9; genus JAOTVV01. Next base: position 3,489 of record JBDHDN010000352.1, on the reverse strand, counting down.
GAGCGGAACCCGACCCACGCCTCGACGATCTCGCCTAGCGCGGCGAGCGTGAGCACGATCGCGATCATGGCCACGCCGACGGTGGCGAACCCGGTGAGCCAGCCGTAACCGATCACGCCGAGCACCATCATCCAGAGGCCGGGAAGGCCGAAGGGGATGAGCAGGAGCCCCAGGGCCAAGGCGGCGATCAGGAGGACGAGAGCCACGGGAACAGCGAGTATCGAGGACTGAACGTCGAACATTGAAGGTCGAAGGGGATGGCTACCGCACAAGGAGACCACGTGGTCTCACCGCTCCACCACCTCGACGTTTTGCGGTTGGATACTCGCAATTCAGGGGTCGTCATCGTTCAATGTCATACACCACCACCCGATCCACATCCAGCTCGTCCGTCTCCACGCCGACGACGTCACCGTCCGGCATGAAGGCAAGGGGAACGGGTACGTCGATCAGCGTGCCGACGTAGGCACCGTCGGGGGCTAGGAGATCGAACGTGCCTAGCCTTGCGCTGGGCGGATTGCGGCGCACCCAAACCGTGCCGTCCGGCTGGGCAAGAATCTCGCGCACAGCCGGGACGACGTCGCCGAAGCCCACACTCGCCACCACATCCTCGGCCGGCATCTCACAGGTGAGACCGCCGCCGGGCACGCCGACCCGGAAGTCGTCGGGATACTCGAGCGCGGCGAGCTCGGCGGTGGCTGGGATCCGTGCCACGCTCCGGCGCAGACTCCGAACCAGGGTCGTGTCGCGATAGACGTCGATGGCCCACGCGGGAGTCGTGCTCACCAGGACCCGCCCATCGAACACCGTCCACACGATCTTCCGCCCGAATACCCGCGGCATGGCGAGCATGACCGGGCAGTCCTCGAACTGGATCATGCTCTGCTCCTCGTAAGGGAGCGCCGCGATCACGAGCGTATCGCCGTCGCGACCGAGTACCAGACGGTGCTCCCTATCCTCAGCCGCGCCGATCGGGCTCCCGATGTATTCGATCGCGTCACCCCCGCCGGCGATCGGCAGCCGGCGGTCGGCGAAGTGCGCGAGCCGCTCGGTGGCGAGGTGACGGCCGTCAGCGATGTGGAACAGCTCGCGCTCCCCGCCGCCGTCTTGCACCTCGACCGTGTCGCCGCGCACCCCAACGCTGAACGGGAAGCGGAACTCGCCCGGTCCCCCACCCTCCTGACCGGCCATCCACAGCGGCGTGCCCGCGGAGTCGAACGCCACGGCGCGCATGTTGTCGCGGTCGAGGAGGACGACGCGGCCCTGATCGTCCACGGCAATCGTGCCGGGTCCCGCGTTGTAGAAGGCCCCCGGTCCCTCGTCGTCGCCGCCGATGCTCATACGGGCCGTGAACGTCCACGGTAGCGGCATGTCCACACCGCTCGACGTGACGATCTCCACCCCCGCCGAGTCGATCCGTTCGGCGGCGGGGGCGGCGGGGCCACCGTTGGAGCAGCCAGCGGCCAGCAGCGCCATGGCGGCGACGAGGACGAGTGAACTGGCGGGCGGCGGGAGGCGCATGGGGAACTCCGGGCAGGTACAGGATTCAAGGTGTTGGATGCGTTGGGCGAGGGAAAGGGCGCAGGTCGAGTACCGCCGGCTGCCTACTCCGCTTGCTCCTGCTCGGCTCTCGCCTGCCATCTGGACTGAGCGGCCCGCTTGCCCGTCGAATTTAAAGCTGCCAGCTTCTGCGGCACCACATTCTCGAACCCTGCCCAGAGCGGCGCTCCCGCGCCAAGGTGACAGATGACGAGCACCACCGACACCGGCCGTCCTAGTACAGTGCTCCTCAACGTTGCCGCCATCGTGGTGATCGTGGCCGGGATGAAGGCGGCGGCGCAGGTGCTGGTACCAATCCTAACAGCGCTGTTCCTGACCCTCATCCTCGCGCCGATCGTGATGTGGCTGGTGCGGCACCGCGTGCCCAAAGTAGCGGCGGTGGTGCTGGTTGCGGTGGGCACGCTCATCGCGGGCGTGGGGATGGGTGCGGTGCTTGGCGACAGTCTGGTCGGATTCTCGCAGCGGCTGCCGGTATACGCAGACAGCGTCGAGCAACTGCAGCACCGCTTCTTCGCCTGGCTCGAGCGACGCGGTGTCTCGGCGGACTTCCGAGGAAGCGCGATCGACAGCATGATCGCGCCGGAGCGACTGCTCCGGATTCTCACCGGCCTGCTCCACTCGTTGCAGGCAATGGTGGCGAACGGGGTGGTGGTGCTGCTCCTGGTCATCTTCGGCCTGCTGGAGGTGGGGCGGAGGCGGGCGCTGGTCGAGCGGGCCTTCGGACCCGACTCGACCTACCGGGCCACGAGGGAGCGGTTCCTCGAAGAGGTGATCGAGTACGTGAAGGTGAAGGCGGCGATGAGCCTCGGCACCGGGCTGTGCGTGATGCTGGCGCTCTTGCTGTTCGGCATCGACTATGCCGTCCTCTGGGGAGTGCTGGCGTTCCTGCTCAACTTCGTGCCGAACATCGGTTCGCTCATGGCCGCGGTCCCGCCCATCAGCCTCGCTCTGTTGCAGTACGGACTGGGTCGGGCGGTGGTGGTCCTGGTGGTGATCGTGGCGATCAATGTCGGCTTCTCGAATCTGCTCGAGCCGAGGCTGATGGGGCGGAGCTTCGGGATCTCGCCGTGGGTGGTGTTTGCGGCATTCCTGCTCTGGTCGTGGGTGCTGGGCCCTGTCGGAATGGTGCTGGCGGTGCCGCTCACGGTGGCGCTCAGACTGGCGCTGGAGAGCGGCGAGCGAACGCGGTGGGTGGCGGTGCTGATGAGTTGACCGGGGGCAATGTAACGCGCGTCGCACTGGAAGGAGCGCTCAGCCAAGCCGCGCTCCAGGCATAATGCAGCTTGGGCGGACTATCCGCAGCCCGCCAAAACGTGATACTCGAATTGGGATTTTCTGACGGTCACCTCGGCTGGGACACCGTCTTCGTTCTCTACCGGTCGCCACCCAGAGTCTTTCCCAAGTTCGAGCGTCCATCCGATCTCGACGGGGTCGTGTTCGATCACGTCGACGAGGCGGGCCGTTGGAAAGAGTGCTCGCGCGCGACACTTCAGGAACGCGGGTTTGCGCTGGAGCGGAGTGGAGAGCCGTGGACAGTCTCGGCGTTTGGCAAGAGGAGTTCGGCTCTGAACCTCGGGGCTACTTCGTTTACGGGTCGAGCGGTTTCCTGTCCATTCATCTCATGCACGAGGATGGAGCCGAAGTCGACGGCTGTACCGAAGACTCGCTTGGCGTGGTGGAGGATGAGGAATACCTCGTGATCCCGAGGTGCTACGTGGTGTACTTCGGATCCTACCGAATGGAGGATGACTCGACGGTCGTTCACCTACCCGACGGAGGCACGATCCTGAGTTACATCGGCACCGAACAGCCGCGTCGATTCGAGGTGGCTGGGGACTCGCTCTGGATTCACAAGTCGGAGTCTGTGCACCGACTCCTGCTGCGCGTGAGATAGTCTCGACCGTTCCGAGCGGAGTGGGGGCACCGGGG
>JBDHDN010000351.1:0-4472 GCA_039591485.1 Gemmatimonadota bacterium | reverse complement strand
CGAGCAGGAGCATCACCGCCATCGTCGTGGCCATGACCTTCGTGACCGATGCCAGGTCAAACGCGGTGGAGGTCGTCATGCGACGCGGGCCCCGCCGTACCCGCGGTGGCCCGCGGTAGTGAGCGCTCACCCGCACAGCGCCCGCCGTGTCCGGCGGAACTTCCATCAGCGCGCTGAACCCGTACGCCCGCTCCAGCAGGATCTCGCCGTTTCGGGCCACGAGCAATACTGCGCCTGGGATGGTGCCGTCGCGTATGGCGGCCGCGACGAGGCTATCGGCGGTTTCGAGTCCGAGGTTCGCCGGCGGTCGCCGCGTCACGCTGCATGCGGCCAGGAGAACGAGCCCGGTGCACACCAGATCTGGCAGCGTGACGGCACGGGGCCGCCGGCCGGTGGCAGATCTCGGTCCGTGGCGAGGGGAGCCGATGGACACTGGCGGGCGGTGCGACACGGGCCCTCACGGTCGAGTGACTGAGCGGAATAGTACGACACGTCCCGCGCGTGCGCGAACGGAGCGGATAGACCGTGTGGCCGCGGGCGCTGCCGGTGGTGTCGCGGTGGAGGAAACGGACCATTCGGTCTCCGGTCGACATGTGACGAACGTCACCCAACGACTGTTGCGGCGTGCGCAGCTGTGAGGAATATCACAAATCTTGTGTGACGACCGTCACCAATCAGCGCCGATCCAACGATGCGTGGCACGCGTGCAGCACAGGCGAGCACGATCCAAACGTGTGAGCTAAGTCACAAATTATAAGGGTGTTGGGCGCTCAGCCTCGAAATCACGTCATTCGTGGAGAGTAGGTTCTTGCAGGCCGCCAGAACTCGCGGTTGGTTGCATGCAGCATGGCCGCAACATCGACGACCTGTTTCCGGGACAGAACACGCATTGGGCGGCGAATAACGCCAGAATGCGGCCGGATTCGGTGGTCCCTGCCTTTGCTAAGTGGTTTACCTGAAGCGTCTTGAGGTTCGTCACGATTTCTGGCCTCATGCTTGCGACAGCCAGTGCAGCGGACTCAGCCAAGCGTCTGCGGTTGTTGCGACCTGAGGTCGCTCAGACGTGAACCCGAGTAGGTGAACCGTAATGCACGAGGAGAGAGAGATGGAGCGAATCGGAGTGTTCTTCCGCAACCTGTGGAAGGACGAACGTGGCGAGGTGGCAATCGAGTACGGTCTGCTGGTCGCTCTCGTTGCCCTGGCCCTGATCGTGGTGTTCAATCTGTTTGGCACAGAGGTCGGCACGTTCTTCAATCGGATTACCGGCCGGATCGCCAACTGCCCCGACGTGGGCGGCTGTCAGTAACCGATGGGGATTCCGGCGCCGATGTGGAGCGGAGTCGAGCCCGTGTCCGGGAGATGGCTTCCCGCGGTCGTTCTCCTTGGCCTCGTTGCCGTGGGGGCGATCTGGGACGTGCATCGGCGCCGGGTCCCCAATCGTCTCATGTTGATTCTCGCGGCTGTGGGCCTGGGTGTGAGCCTGTGGCTTCGGCCGCTTCCGCTCGCACTGCTGCTGTCGCTGAGTGGTTTCTTGGTTGGTGGAGTAGTGTGGCTGACCCCGTACCTGTTCCGCATGGTGGGTGCGGCGGATCTCAAGCTCGCAGCGGCCGTCGGTATCTGGCTGGGTCCGTTGGCTGTGCTGCGTGTGTCCTTCCATGCCGCGCTGATCGGGGGCGGCATGGCCCTCTTGTGGTTGGTGTGGAGTCGCGGTGCGCTCGGCAGCTGGGTGTTCGTCAGCACGCTGCCGCGCGCCCTGCGTGTGGGAGGAGGGAATGTCCGGCCACCGTCCATGTCGCCCGGCACCCTTCCCTTCGCCGTCGCACTGCTGATCGGGGTGGGGTTGGAACTGCTGGGAGTCTCGCTGGTGGGAGGTGTTCGATGATTCGTATCCGTAACGAGCGCGGGTCGGTCGCGGTCGAGTTCGGCCTGATTGCGCCGATCTTCTTCCTGCTCCTGTTCGGCATCATCGACTTTGGCCGGGCGTTCTATACCGTGCACGATCTGGCGGCGGCTGTCCGGGAAGGCGCCCGCTATGCCGCCGTGCTGGATGACCCTGCGGGCCGCGCGGACGATGTGCGAGCGGTGGTGAAGAACTTCGCACTGTCGTTTGGTGGAGAGCCCGTGACCGATGCACAGATCGAGGTCGACTTCGACGGACAGAGTGTGGTCGTGCGCATTCGCGACTACCCGTTCGACTTCATCGTGCTCCCGTTCGGCGACGTGAATCTGACGCGCCAGGCAACGCTGCGGTGGGAACGGGCAGCGGTCTCCTGAGGGAACCTGTAACCGTAAATGGATGTGGCCAATGCGTGAGAAACATTTCACCGGTGTGTTCGTGGGAGCGCTCGTCGTTGGAGTCGCCGCGACGTTCAGCGTGTACCAGCTGGTGATCCAGCGGGGCACGGACGCTGAGCGGGATGTGTCGGTCCCCGTCGTGGTGTCGGTCGACGAGGTCCGGGAGGGCATTCCGCTGTCCGCGACAGGTCTGCGCGTCAAGCGTTATCCGGCTGATGCGGTTCCTCTCGGTGCCTTTACCGAGATCGACAGCGTGATCGGGCGCGTGGCCCGAGTCCTCATCTTCCCGGGTGAGCCGGTGCTGGAGGGCAAGCTTGCTCCGGTCGGTTCGGGTGCGGGCCTCGAGGTGAAGATCTCGGCGGGCCATCGCGCCATGTCGATCCCCGTCAATGACTACGCCGGGATTGCGGGGCTCATCCAGCCCAACAGTCGGGTGGATGTGTTGGTGACGTTGCGGCCCGACAACCGGCGGCGCGATCGGACGGCCAAGGTGTTCCTGCAGAACCTGCGGGTGCTCTCGGTCGGCACCGAGCTCGGCCGGGACGACAAGGGCAAGCCCATCAGCGCCAGTACGGTGACCGTTGAGATCACGCCGGACCAGGCGGAGTTGCTCGCGGTCGCGATGAACGAAGGCGTGCTGCATCTGGCCCTGCGCGGCTTTTCGGATGACGAAGAGATCGATACCCGCGGCGCCACGCCGACGCACGTGCTGGCTGAAGCGCGCCGTATCCAGAGCACGCCGCGGCCGAGGCCAGCCGCGAAGCCCGCTGCGCCGGCAGCTGAGCCGACGCCCGAGCCGCCAGCACCCGAGCTGCCGTCCTGGATGAAGGTGCAGGTCTACCGCGGAACCCAGATGGAGGAAAAGACCGTCGAAGCCCGCGGCGACAGCACGACGGCTGCGGAAGGTACCGAGCAAAAGGCGAGTGCGGACTCGAGTGCCGCAGCCAAGAAGCCGTCGTGATCGGCGAGCGACTCGTGACTGAGCACCAACGCACGGACAGAGGAGCGTAACCGGTGAAGCCTCACAAGAACTCGGTGGTTGTTCTCGAAGCCTCCGGTAGCGACTGGGACGTGATCCGCGAGCGGCTGGCCGCGCGCAACGTCGAACAGGTGCGCCGCGCAGAGAGTGCGGACGACATGGCGCGCTCGTTCGACAACGGCTCCTCCCCGAATCTGGCGGTCGTATCGGTCGAGAGCGCGAGCGATAGCGGTCTCGAGGTGATCAGGGGACTGAAGCGGCGGAGCCCCGATCTCCAGATCATCGCAACGGGGCCGTCGCCGGAGCCCGGGTTGATCCTGGGCGCCGTCCGGGCTGGCGCCGTCGAGTATCTCGTCCGGCCGCTGGAGTCGGTCGAAGTCGATGAGGCGCTCGATCGCGTGCTGCGGTCGGCCGATCCTCGCGCGGGGACCGGTAAGAGCATTGCCGTGTACAGCGCCAAGGGTGGGCTGGGTGCCACCACGGTGGCGGTGAACCTCGCGTTCGCCATCGCCCGGCTGGACGCCCGACGACGAGTCGCCCTCGTCGATTCCGTCGTGCACGGCGGTGACGTCCGGGTGTTTCTCGACGTCAAGCCCAATCACACGATCAAGGACGTGGCCGAGGACGTCCTGACGCAGGACGGCAGATCCCTGGACACGCTGCTGCAAGCGTATCCCGGGGGCGTGTGGGTCTGCACCGACCCGAACCTTCCGGACGAGGGTGAGCTGCTGGACCGATCGTCGACGGAAGCGGTCATGCGACATCTCACGGATCTCTTCGGCTTCACCGTCGTAGACTGCGAGCACAACATGACGGATCGGGCGCTCGCCATTCTCGACAGCGCCGATCGCATCGTGCTCCTCACGCACTTGACCGTGCCGGCTGTCCGCAGTCTGCAGCGGACGCTCGATCTGTTTTCCCGGCTCAAGTATCCGGAAGACAAGGTGCAATTGGTCGTCAACCGCCATGGCGCGAAGGGCGACATTACGCTCGGTGACTTCCAGAAGGTCATCCAGCGTGAGATTCTCACCACGCTTCCGAACGACTATCAGGCGACGGTCACGGCTGCCGCGCATGGGCAGCCGGTTCATCAGGTCGCGCCAAAATCCAAGTTCGCGAAGGCGCTCGACATCCTCGCTGCGCAGCTGACCGGTGCCACACAGCCGGGAGCGGACCGCAAGAAACGCGGCCTGCTGAC
>JBDHDN010000350.1:0-5397 GCA_039591485.1 Gemmatimonadota bacterium | reverse complement strand
GATGGACTTGGGGGGGATAGCGTTCCTCCCCGTAGGGTCCGCAGCTGTAGGGCGTGCGGTTCATGAGGAACGGGTAGCGACGTGAGGTGTCGGTGGGCACGTAGACGGTCGTGTGCAACTCGATCCCGTCCCGCATGGGGATCCGATGCTCGTGCTTGGTGAACTGCGCGCGCACGGCTTGGTCGGTGTCCTGGGCGCCGGCACCGCAGGCCATGAGTCCCAGCAGCGACGGGACCATGGTGCAGGCGAGGCGAGTGCGAGCGAAGCAGGTTCGCATGAGATCTCCGTTCTCCCTCGAGGTCAGGGCACGATGCGCGACGGATCCGGGCCCCCGGCCGAGCGGGCCGGGTCCGGCATCCACAGGTCCGAGGATGAAAATATATATGTGGCATTGCTAGACGGCGACCGGGAGGTGGGGTGGTGCTTCAGCCGCACCCGCGCCGCCGCACCCGCTCGACCTCAGCGTCGGTTACCCGCGAAGCGCCACCCGCCCGCATCGTTCGGATCCACCGGATCGCCGATGAGCCGGGCGCGCACCATCGCCACAGGCATCGTGCCGCCTCTCAGGATCGCATCGTGGAACGCACGATCGCTCATCCGCCCCTCCCCGACGAGCACGTCGCGCATTGCCCTGAACTGCAAGCCGCCGAGCATGTAGGCGGCCTGGTAGAGCGGCGGATAGTCACCCGCCACCGAGCGCCGAACCTCGCCTTCGGCGTTGGCGCGCTCGTGCCCCACGCGCTCGACGAGGAAATCCACTGCCTCATCGGCAGTCATCTCCCCCAGGTGGAAACGCAGCGAGAAGATGATCCGCGCGGCGCGGTGGGAGCGCCAGAAGAGCATGCCGATACGATCCGCTGGACTACGCGGAAATCCGAGGTCCCACAGCAGCATCTCCCAGTACAGCGCCCAGCCCTCGGTCCAGGGTGTCGAGAAGGCGCGGCGATGCGGGTTGTAGCGCGACGTCATGAACCCCTGGAGGTGATGGCCGGGAATCAGTTCATGGTGCACGGTGGCTCGTGCAAAATGCGGGTTGTTGCCCCGCATGCTCATGAGCTTCTCCTCGTGCGACATGCCGTCGGTCGGGTAGGACACCTGGATGACCTCGCCGCCGAGGAAGAATGGCGCGACGCGCTGGCGCTCCGGCGACATCATCTCCATGCGCCAGATCTCCTTGGCAAGCGATGGGATCGTCAGGAGGTCACGCTCTTCCAGAAAAGCCTCCGCCTCCCGCGCCAGCGTCGTGATGAGTTGCGGCTGCTGGCCCGGAGGCACGTAGCTCTGCTTGACCGCGTCGAGAGCGGCCTTCCAGTCGTCACCGAATCCCATCTCCCGAGCAGCCCTCCGGTACTCCTCCTCGCACCAGGCGAACTCCCGTTCCGCGATCGCGATCAACTCGTCGATGGAGTACGGGATCATCTCGTAGGCGAGGTCCGCCATAAGCGCGTCGCGGCCGATCGGGTCTCCGATCATCGGCTCGGGCTCGCCGGTTCTGATGCCGAGGACGGATTCGGTGAGGTACCGGTGGTAGGCAGTCAGCGCCGAGTCGGCCGCGGCGAAGGGTTCGCTGGTCCACCAGGTGAATAGCGGATCGTAGCCGGCATAGAAACGGTGCCAGCGTCGCAGCGTCTCCCGCAGATCGTCGAGGAGCATGGCCGACCGACGTGCGACCACACGGCTCGTCGCCGTGGCCTCACTCCCGCCGGACACCGGATCACCGAGCGCTGCCGCATTCGCCTCCCGGGCACTGTCGACCGCAGCGGCGAGGTGGGCGAGGGCCGTCGCCGACCGGGCGGGCTCCACCGGCTCGAGTCGGCGCCGCGATTCCTCGAGGTCCATGATCGTGGTCGCGAACGGGAGCAGGGGGAGCATCTCCGCGAACTCCCGATCTCGGCGGTCCAGCAGGGAGAGTTGATAATGAGCCTCGTTGGCGAGGAGCACCCAATCGATCCGGGCCTCGGGTCCGAGTGCCTCGATGTCCATCCGAACGAGCCGTTCCTGCCATCCCTCGTAGAAACTGCGCATTCGCTCCCGTCTGACCGATGCGTAGCGCACGTCATAGCGTCGCGATAGCGCCCTACGGTCGGCCGAAAACAGCTCTACTGTGTCGCGAAGCGCACTCGGCACTGTGCTGGCTGCCTGCTGGGCCGTGACGGGCGATGCGCCGATCAAGGTTCCGGCGAGATATCCAACGGAGATCGTGGACAAGAGCCTCATGGTGGTCTCTTCGCTGTCAGTGTATCTCACGCCGTCGTGATACGGCTGGGGGTAGGATGGGTTTCGGACCGCGACGTGTCCAGGTGCTCGACTGGGGGGCGCGGGGGCTGTTGCGGCGCTGAGCGTGCGACCATGTTGGTGGCGACATGCCAGGAACGATTTCGCACGTGGTGGGTTTCGACGATGCCCCGTTCGAGCGGGAGCATCGTGGGGACGTGCCCATCGTCGGCGCGGTCTACGCCGGATTGCGACTCGAGGGGGTGCTGACCGGCTTCGTCCGGCGGGACGGCGCCAACGCCACGCGCCGCCTGACCGCACTCGTCGACGGCTCCAAATTCGCCCGCCAACTCCAGCTCGTCATGCTCCAGGGTATAGCGCTCGCCGGGTTCAACGTCGTCGATCTGTACGGTCTGAGCGAAGCGCTGGAACTGCCCGTGCTGGTGGTGGTGCGGAAGCGACCCCGGCTCGAGCGAGTGCGTTCGGCACTCCTGGCGCGCGTCCGTGGCGGTGCCCGCAAGTGGGCACTGATCGAGCGGCTCGGCCCAGCGGAGCCGCTCGCCGGCGTGTACGTGCAGCGAGTCGGTATCACGCGATCGGAGGCGGCAACGGTAATCCGGCGAACCGCCGTGCACGGCAGCATCCCTGAGCCGCTTCGTACGGCGCATCTGATTGCGGGGGCGCTCGTGACGGGGGAGAGCAGGGGGAGAGTCTAGGTAGAGCGCAGAGCGCAGAGCGCAGAGCGCAGGGTGCAGGGTGACGGGGATCGCTTGCAGAAGAGAAAGGGGAAAGGCCACGGGCAACGTAGGTGAAGCACGGGCCCAATGGTCAGTGTACCCGGGGACAACTCGAACGGACCGTGCTCCGTCTACGGTGTTGGTGTATTCGTCCCGAACCGGTGCCGGACACGAGTCGATTGCAGGAGTGCTGCTGCGCCGGTCGTGACGAGAGCTACCACGCCGAGGATCACCGCCATGCGGAGCCATGGCTCGCCTGCATCGATCCGTCGTACTGCCAGCACGGCCGCTGTCCGTACCCATTCGAACGCTCCCAACACCAGCAGCAGCTGGAGAAGCCGCGGCACCCACGGGCGTTTCACGAACAGGAGGAACGGGGCGAGCAGGGACAGCGCCATGAGGACGGGGACCTCGTGGCGCGAGAAGTGCGCGGCAAGGAGCACGAAGCTCAGGAACACCGACGTCAGTGCAAAGCCTGTCATGGCTCGACGTACCTCAGTCGCTTGAGCGTGAGTCGTCCAACGGGATACGTACCATGGAGACGTGCGCTAGATCCGGGCGACACCAAGGAAGACCGCGTGGAGCGATACGACGAGGACCAGGAACGCGGAGCGGGCCGTTGCCGGAGACGACAGCAGAAAGCGGTACTCGATGGCGCGGCCACGACATGCTGCCAGGCAGTCGCCGCACAGGGTGCAGCTGAGTCCGGGGCGCCGACGGGCGATGTCCTCCCGTCGCAGCGCTCCGTAGCGGCACCTGAGGGCGCAGGCGCCACAATCAGTGCACGCATCGTCTCGGATCCGCAGGCGAAACGGGGAGAGCTTTCCCAGTACGTCGGCCGCGAGTCCGACCGGGCAGAACATGGTGCAGTGGATCATGCTCCCGGTACGCCTGGATGCCGCGACCATGATGGCCACGCCTGCGAGCCCGACCGCGAGTCCCAGCGCCGTGGCCGTCGTAGCCGGCACGCTGGCGAGGCCCATGGCGACGGCAGCCAGCGCGATCAGCGCAAACACCCCGCCGCGAATCCAATTGCGCCACCACGGTAACTGCGTGGCCCGCCGTCGCGCGCAGGCGGCACTCAGGTCCCACGAGCCCACATAGCAGAGGTAGCTGCACCAGGCCGGTCCCACGATCAGCACCGTCGCCCCGAACAGGATCGGCATGAAGACACCGGCCCCCCGGTACAGCGGTCCGGCTACGATCATCGCGGGGATCGGCAGGTGCAGCGTGCCGCTCCTGAGGAACGCATCGACTCCCGCGAGGCCGATCGCGAGTTGCGTGAAGAACACGAGTGAGAAGAGCGTCCACAGGCGCCGGCGCCACCGTGCCGTGTCGTGCGGATCGTAGAGCAGGCCCACAAGCCAGGCCGCGTAGCCAGCCAGTGCCAGCGACTCGATCCAACCGGCTTCAGGAACAAATCGCTCCGCCAGCAACATAGGGCGCTCGACCACGAGGTGAACGACGGCGAGCAGCGTGAATGTGAGCAGCCCCGCCGACACGCGGACCACGAAGCCGGCCCGTTGGCGGGGCCTCGGGGGAAATGCCCGGCGTCCGCCGCGCCACGTCGTCCCTGAGACGTGCGTACGCTCGAGGGTCGCCAACGATCGTCCGGTCGTCACGTCACCGTCCGCCCCGGTTGATCCATCCGGCCCGGCTCCGGCCTCGGTCGCGGGCCAGCTGTCGCTTCCGCCTCGGCACATGCCCGCACGGACGTCACTTCCTACGCCCGGCACGCGGTGACCGGGCACGCCTGCCTCTCGAGGCATCGCCGAGCACGTCTCCCACGTTCGTCTCGCCGAAGAACGCGGCGACGTGCTCGGCTGCCGCCTTCCAGCGGTCGTGGACCGGGCACGGATTCCTGTCCGAGCATTCTCGCCGCCCAAGGAGGCAGCGCCGCCCCTGCTCGAGATGATCGAAGCGGGTGACGATGTCGAACAGCGACAGGTCCTCTGCATTCACCGCCAGGCGGAATCCACCGTGCTTGCCCCTCGTGGAGTCGAGCACACCGCCCCGGACGAGCTCGTGCAGGATCTTCCGCATGTAGCTCAGCGGAACCTCGGTCGCATCGGCCAGCTCCTTCGCCTGCATAGCGGCACCGGCACCCTGCTTGGCCAGCTGGATGACGGCACGGAGCGCGTACTCGGCGGTTGCGGAGAGCATCGACATCGCTTCCGTCAGAACTTGCCAGAACATAACGGCCATGTATTTTAATGACAAGATGATCATGTTGTCATATTAAGACAGAGCCACTCGGATTTCCCGACCTGCCGGAGCCGCCGATGCCCGCCTTCTCTCGAAGCCAAGTCCTTGCCGCGTGTGTCGCCGCGTGTGCGAGCGCCGCGCCGGCGCAGGCACAGGATGGCGCGACGTTCGGGATCGACGGTGAGCTTCGGCTCAGGGGCGAGTGGGACCACCGCACCGTTGGGGTCGGTGCGGATGCCGC
>JBDHDN010000349.1:0-4479 GCA_039591485.1 Gemmatimonadota bacterium | reverse complement strand
GGTGCTGCCAATAGGAGACCGCCCAGGCAGCCACGGCGACGACGGCCAGAACCGCAACTGCCAACTGGTACTTCCTCGCCTGCTTGCGTCGATGCTCCCTGACGATCTTGCGCATCTTCGCCGTCTGCTCGCCCATATCCTGCGGGGGTTGCTCACTGAAGTACCGATCGGCGAGCACGCTGACGCGTGGTGGTGGAACAGCCATGGTCTCACGCGAGTCAAGACCCTCCGCAGAGGACAGCACGTGCAGCGTCGGACCGTGATAGCCGAGCCGGATCGGGACCGGTGGCTGGATGGGGATCTCGTCGATCTTCCTGTCGCCGAGGAAGGTCCCGTTCGTGCTTCCCGCATCGCGCACCCGCCATTCGCCCTCGGCGAGCAGGATCTCGGCGTGATGCTGACTGACGGCAGGATCCCGCACCACGACGTCGTTCGTCTCCGCACGGCCAATCGTGAACGAGCGGTCGAATGTCCACGTCCGGTCAGTGCCCGTGACCTTGACGAGGAGCTGCGGTCTCTCGAGCCGAGAAGTGTCCGCCGTCACGGCGCCTGGATCAGGGGGCTCGCCGCCTCGGCCTGCGCGACCCTACGGTCTGGGAGCGTCCCGTTGGTCATTGAGCTCAGTCGTCCCGTTGTGTGAGCGTAAAGAAGATGCACTGGAGTCACGGACGGCACCATGCCGGCCCGAGAGGTCGGCCCCACTGGCATCCCGCGGTTCGGCCACGATCGCCGAGCATCCCGCCCGCACCTCGGCAATCCCCTGTCAGTCGAGCTGCCCCCCGTTCCGATTCATCAGGGCGCGGTACTTCGCCGCCTGTCCGCTCCGCCCCCACGCCTCATACAATTCGACGAGCACACCGTACGCTTCGACCATCCGGTCATGGTGCTCCCCGTAGTGCAAGCGGTAGATCCTGAGCGTCTCCTCGAGGCTCCGTTCGGCTGCGGCATAGTCACCGCGACGAATCTGGACCCGGGCAAGCGACGTCAGCGTCGCCCCGACATGCGCGTGATCCGGCGCGAGCGCGGTCTGGTAAGTAGCCAGCGCCTCACGGAATGCCTCCTCAGCTCTCGCGGTCTCACCGCGCTCCAGATACAGCCGTCCCAGCGCTCGCGTCGCCGTTGCGATGGTATGATGACTTGGACCGAAGGCACGCTCCCACATCGCCCGTGATTCGAGGTACGCCCGTTCGGCGTCCGCGTACCGGCCCTGTTGCAGCAGCACATTGCCCAGCAGCCCGAGCGTCTCCGCAACCGACGGGTTGTCCGGTCCGAGCACGTGGCGCTCGATGTCCAGCGTCTGGGCATACAGCTCCTCAGCCTCCGTCAATCGCCCGGTCCTGAGCCGGATGCTCGCCAGACTGTGCAACCCGTGGATCATCGAGAGATGGACGTCGCCGTAGGCACGGCGCTGAAGCTCGAGAGCCCGCCGCAGGAGCCGCTCCGCCTCCTCGTAGTCCTGATGCTCCATCCACGCCATATCTCCGAGCCTGAGGAGCGTGCCGGCCACTCTCGGATCGTCGTCTCCCAGCGAGGTCAGACGAATGTCCAGCGCCTCACGCAACAGCGCTTCGGCACGTCGCACGTCGTTGGCGCGCACGAGGTTCGAGAGGACGTCGAGTACGTCCGCGACAGCGGGATGCTGGATTCCCAGGGTGCGCCGGCGGATGGCGGCGGCCTCCTCGAACAACTCGATGGCCTCGGACGAGCGCCCCTTGTACGGCAGCACGTGCGCGAGTTGGACGAGCGTCACTGCCGTCTCGGGGGTATCACCTCCGTACAGCGCACGCTGCCCCTCGAGTACGTCACGGTATATGTGCTCCGCACGATCATGCTCGCCGAGGCGGTTCAGCACGGTCGCCAGGTGCCGCATACTCTCGAAGGCTTCGGGACTGTCGGATCCGAATTCCTCGCGCCGGATGTCCACCGCTTGCTCGAGGAGCGCCCGGGCCTCCTCGAGCCGTCGCAACTTCTCGTGAGACTGTCCAAGGGCATCGAAGAGGAGAGCCTGAAGCTCTGGCTGGTCACGCAGCGATTGCGCCCGGGATACGGCCTCCCGTAGGACCGCTCGACTGGCGACTGTGTCCTGCACTCCCACATACGGGTCGCCGGTCTCCAGCAGATCCAGGAGGAACGTGGAGAGACCCTCAGAGCGGCGGAGCGCGTGCCTCGCTTCGGCGAGCGCGGCTTCGGCCCGGTCACGCTCGCGGCCCGCTCTCGCGGCCTGCGTCGCCGACGTGACGACACCTGCAACGAGCGAGAGCGCAGCCACGACGGCAAAGGTGGTCGCCGCGCGGTGGCGCCGCAGAAACTTGGCCGCGCGGTACCGCCGCGAGTCGGGCTGGGCAAACACCGGACGGCCATCGAGATAGCGACGCACATCCTCCGCCAGCTGGTCCACCGACGCATATCGCCGACGCGCCTCCTTCGCAATGGCCTTAAGCACGATCGTGTCGAGATCTCCCCGCAAGTGCCGCTGGAGCCTATCGGGCGTCGTGGTGCGTTTCACCGCGAGCAGGTCGAACTGGAGCCGTTCATCGTCCGCATCCCCCGCACTCGGGCGGACCACCTGACTCGGACGTAGCGGCACCTGCTCACAAATCACTTCCTCGATGCGTGCCGGCGGGAGGCCATCGGTGTGGTACGGACGCCGACCGGTCAAAAGCTCGTACAGCAGCACGCCAAGCGCATAGATATCAGAGGCCGTGTCCACCGGCTGCCGACGGACCTGCTCTGGACTCGCGTACGCAGGCGTGAACCACTGAGAGGTACGGGTTGAATCAGTTCGTCCGGACGCGTCGAGCACCTTGGCAATGCCGAAATCAAGCAGCTTGGTATGGCCGTCGGCCGTCACCAAGATATTGCTGGGCTTCAGGTCGCGGTGCACAATCAAACGCTGGTGCGCATGGTATACCGCCTCGCAGACCTCCACGAACAGCTCGAGCCGGTCCGCAATCGAGAGGCGCCGCTCGTCGCAGTAGGCGAGAATATCGGTGCCCTCGACGTACTCCATCGCGCAGTAGGTCTGCCCGGAGGGCGTCGCCCCCCCGTCGACGAACCGCGCGATGCCCGGGTGCTCGAGTTGCGCCAGAATCCCCCGCTCGAGCCGGAGACGGCGCTCGAGTTGCGGGTCGGTGAAGCCGGCACGGATCAGCTTAAGTGCCACACGCTGCGTGAAATCCGGTCCCTCCCGCTCAGCGAGGTAGACGACCCCCATTCCGCCCTCCGCAAGCCGGCGGACGATCCGAAACGGGCCGACATGCTCAAGGATTGGATCCGTCGGTCGGCTATCACCCAGCGGGCCGATGGGGCCCCGTACGTGGGCGGCGAGCAACTCGCGGACTTCCGACCGCAAGGTGGCATCCTCCCCGCACTGGGCATCAAGGAACGTCTCGCGGTCCGCCTCCGGAACATCGAGCGCATGGTGGAAGAGCGACTGCACCCGCTCCCAGCGTGCGCGCGCAGCGTTCGTTCGATCGATCACGGCCCCCCCTCTCCACGAGAACCATGCGGGGGCAGGCAGCGAGGCCTTGACATGTCCAGCGGCGGCCGGAACGGACCCGGCAATGGCGGAACACAGATGGACGGGAGCCCACACGCCAAGCACGACCCGCGTGGGTGTGTACCCCGCGAGAGCCCGTGCCAGATGCGCTCCCCAGCCGGGAGGACCCGGAGAACGGAGAAGGCGGTCACGCTACCAGAGGACCAATGCCGGAATCGTCAATAGATAATAAGAAGAGCGACTCGCCGAGACCGCAACCCGCGTGCGGTGAGCGGCTGAGCCCAGGGGCCAGACCGCTGCGCCTCTCCAGATGGGAGCAGCTGCGGTGCGGCGCCCAGCCATACCTGCGCCTCCCACGACACCCACTAGTCAGAAGGCAGCGGAGAAATGGGAAACGGGGAATCCTCGGTGCTACCGCCCGGACCGCTGACCGCAGCCGATGCGAGGGCCTTGGCTTTCGAGATCCGATTGCGCGACGGTCGTCGTGTCCTCGTGCGGCCCGTCATTCCCGAGGATGCCCGCCGGCTCCAGGAGGGGCTGACCAGGATGAGCTGGCAGTCGCGGCTCTTCCGGTTCCACCGGCGGCTTTCCCGACTCAGCCGCGAGCAACTCCACTCCCTGGCCGCCGTAGATCAACGGACGCACGTCGCCTGGGGCGCACTGTCCCTCGACGAGCCCGGTATGCCCGGCGTTGGCGTTGCCCGATACATGTTGGAGCAGGACGATGCGCGAACGGCACGAGCCGTCATCACGGTAATCGACGACTACCAGCGGGTCGGGCTCGGGATGGCTCTGCTCGAGATGCTGCGCGTGACGGCACACGAGAACGGCGTGACTCGCCTCATCGGGCACATCCTCCCCGAGAATACGGCCGGGCGCCGCCTGGTCGCGGGCGCAGGCGGCATGGAGACCGGTCGCACGGCCTCCGGTCTGATCACGACGGAGATTCGCAATGACGGTTCACGTCCGGTGCTTTCTTC
>JBDHDN010000348.1:0-4481 GCA_039591485.1 Gemmatimonadota bacterium | reverse complement strand
ATCCACGGCAGCAGCTGCAGCATCGGCCGCAGCGACGCCACGTTCGTCAGGTATGCCTGGCGGAAGAACAGGAAGTCGGTCACCACCACGAACACGACCAAGAGGATGTAGCCGGTCGGGTGATCGAACAGCGACCGCAGCTCGCGCCGGGCAATCGTCCACACGGTCTGCATCTACGCCCCGCTCGTCAGCTGTCGGAAGAGATCCTCGAGACTGCGTGTTTCCTGATGTAACTCGTACAGTGTCCACCCGTGGGACTTCGCGGCCTCGAACAGCACCGGCCGAACATCGGGCGTGCCGTCCGCGGCCAAGGTGAGCCGGAGCCGCCCTTCGCGGCGCTCCACCAGCGTGATCTCACGGACACCGGGGAGGGCCGCGGCGGTGCTCTCCACATTTGCTCCTGCGGCTTCCACACTCACGACGACGGCTCCTTCAGCCTGCTGCGTCAGCAGCTCGACCGGCCCATCGGCCGCGATCCGGCCGTGGTGGATGATGAGCAGCCGGCTGCACGTGTGCTGGACCTCGGAAAGGACGTGCGTCGAGAGCATGACCGTCCGGTCCTTGCCGAGCTCCCCGATGAGCCGCCGGATCTCGACCCGCTGGTTCGGGTCGAGCCCCTCGGTCGGCTCGTCCAACACGAGGAGATCGGGCCGATGCAGGATGGCCTGCGCGAGACCCACGCGCTGGCGGTAGCCCTTGGAGAGATCGCCGATCGGGCGGTAGAAGACGTCCCCGATGCCCGTTCGATCCACCGCTTCATCGAGCGCATCGCGCCGGGTGGGTCCATGCAGATCGCGCAGCCGGGCGATGAACTCGAGGTACTCCGCCACGAGCATGTCCCCGTACAGCGGGTTGTTCTCCGGCAAGTACCCGATCCGGCGCTTTGCCTCGTGCGACCGCTCCTCGAGCGGTGTGCCGTCGAGTCGGATCTCACCGGTGTCCGGCTCATAGTACTGGGTGATGAGGCGCATCGTGGTGGACTTCCCGGCACCATTGGGCCCGAGGAAGCCGACGACCTCGCCGCGGTCGACCTGGAAGCTGACCCCGTCGACGGCCGTCACGCCGTCGAATCGCTTCGAGACGTCGTGCAGTGTTAGGAGCGTCATTGGAGTGCCACCGGATTGCATGTTCGGACGGGCAGGAGTCTACAACGGCGGATCCGGCCCTTCAAGCCCCTGAGGTCGCTTCTCTTGCGGTTGCCCGCGGACTATTTACTTTATGAGGTAAAGTTCTTTGCCACAAGGCCCATTCGGAGGAGGGGCGTGTGACGATTCCCACGCAACACGATCGGGAGCACGCGAAGGAAACGCTCGACTACATCCGCCGCACGATGGAGTCGGCGACGTCGTTCACGGCCGTCTCGGGCTGGGGCCTCGTTGCCGTCGGATTCGTGGGCCTGGTCGCTGCGTGGCTCGCGTGGAGCGGCGGTCACGACGCTGACCTCCGCATCTGGCTGCCGACAGCCTTCCTCTCGGTCGTGATCGCCTCGATCTCCAACGTCGCCAAGGCTCGGCGCACCAGTGTGCCGATCTGGTCCGGCGCGATCCGCCGGTCGGTGTGGGTGATCGCCCCCGCGCTTGCGGCAGGCGGGGTGCTGACGCTCGCGCTCGCACGCGATGGAGCCACCCACCTCCTGCCCGGGATGTGGCTGGCCCTGTACGGCGCCGGCGTGACCGCAGGCGCAGAGTTCTCGATCCGCGCGATCCGGTGGATGGGCATCTCGTTCCTCCTCCTCGGGGCGGTTGGCCTGCTGCGTCCGGACTGGGGGTTGCCGCTGCTGGCGGCCGGATTCGGCGGACTGCACCTCGTGATCGGCATCAACATCGTCGTGCGCCATGGCGGGTAGCAACGTCGCCGAGTCACTCGATCGGCTGATCCACGAGCGCATTCGGCTCGGCATCGTCTCGGCCCTCGCGGCCGAGGACGGCATGAGCTTTGCCGATCTGAAGCAGGTGCTGCAGACCACGGACGGGAACCTCAGCGTGCACGCCCGCAAGCTCGAGGACGCAGGGTACATCCGCGTAACCAAAGGATTCGAGGACCGCCGACCTCGGACGCAGTACCGTCTCACGGCGAAGGGGCGGCGGGCGTTCGAGGAATACGTGAATCAGATGGAAACCATCATCAGTGAGGCGCGTGACGCGCTGGAGCGCTCATGAGCGGCATGCACGTCGGGATCATCATGGACGGCAACGGGCGCTGGGCCCGCCAGCAGGGCAAGCCGAGGTGGCGCGGCCATCTGGCCGGTGTCGACAGCGTGCGCGACGTCGTCAGGGGTTCCCCGGACCTCGGTATCACTACACTCACGCTCTACGCGTTTTCGAGCGACAACTGGAAACGCCCGCCCGCGGAGGTGGGGCGGCTGTTCTACCTCCTCAGGGAATACTGCCGCCGGGAGACTGCCGAGCTGGTAGACAGCGGAGTCAAGGTGACCCACCTAGGCCGCGAGGACCGGATTCCGGTGTCGGCGCTCGATGAGCTGCACCGGACGATTGCCCTCACGGCCGGTGGCTCGCGGCTCCACCTGAGGCTCGCGATCGACTACGGGTCGCGCTGGGCGGTCACCGAGGCGATGCGGCGGCTTGCTGCGGAAAGCGCGGGCGGACGGCTGGATCCCGTCGGTATCGACTGCGCGACCATCCACCGGGCGATCGCGAACGGGGTGCCCGACCCCGATCTCATCGTTCGAACCGCCGGCGAGCAGCGCCTCTCGGACTTCTTGTTGTGGGAAGCCGCCTACGCCGAGCTGTACTTCACCAACTTGCTGTGGCCGGAGTTCCGGCGCGGCGACCTGGCGGTCGCCGTCTCCGAGTTCCACCGGCGCGAGCGGAAGTTCGGCGCGGTCCCCACACACTCGACCGGCTGAGCCCCGGAGGGTCGCGCGGGTAGGACGCCCCGACGTCACGGACGCCCAGCGTCATCTCATTCAGGGCCGCTCGCGCTCCGGCGGAAGCAGCTCGAGGCCGAGCGTGCGCCCTTTGTCGATTGCGGGGACTCCCTCCGCCAACCACACAGGTGCCGGCGCAGCACGGAGGTAGTGGTCGAAGTACTGTTGCAGGCGGATGTTCCAGTCCCGCTTCTCCGCAAACGTGACCGGCCAGTGCGGCGCGTCGTTGTAGTTGACCAACCACGCGGGCTTCCCGAGCCGGCGCAGCGCCACGAACAGCTCGATTCCCTGATACCAGGGCACGGCACCGTCCCGGTCGTTGTGCATGATCAGCAGGGGGGTCGCGATCCGATCGGCCCAGAAGATGGGTGAATTCTCGATGTAGCGGACGGGGGCATCCCAGAGGGTCGCACCGATCCGGCTCTGGGTCCGCTCATACTGAAACATGCGGCTCATACCCGAGCCCCACCGAATCCCCCCATACGCGCTGATCATGTTGCTCACCGGCGCTCCTGCTGCTGCCGCCCGGAAGAGATTCGTCTTGGTGACGATGTAGGCGATCTGGTACCCTCCCCAGCTGTGCCCCTGGATCCCGATCCGTTCCCGATCGATGTACCCCTCCTCGAGCAACTGCAGCACGCCCGGCACGACCGCATCGAGCGCGCTCTCGCCCGGATAGCCCTCGCGGTACACGATGTCGGGCATGAACACGACGTAGCCGCGGCTCGCGTAGAAGACGGGACGGACGACCGACCGGTGCGGAATCGGCGGGAAGTGCGTGTGGAGATTGTCCGAGTCCCGCTCGTAGAAGTTCACCAGGAGCGGGTATTGCCGGCCTGGATCGAAACCCTCGGGTTTGAACACCAGTCCCTGGAGGCGTGCGCCGTCGCCCGAGATCCACTCGACGAGCTCCACCGTCGCCCAGCGGTAGCGGGCCTGCTGAGGATTCGCGTCGCTCAGCCGGATCGGCGACGACCAGTCAGGGTCGCTCACCCACAGATCGGGAAACTCGGCGACGTCCTGGCGGGTGAAGAGGATGCGCTCCGCGTTCTTCGCACGGCCAAGGAGCTCGTAGCGCCGGTCCTCGAAGACCAGCCGCTCCGGCGGTGCATCGCCCAGCACGCGGTCACGGTACACGCCCGACGCCTTGGTGCGGTAGTGAAATGCCGTCAGCACGATGGGTGCCTCCGGATCGATCGCATCGACATCCGGATCCAGCCGGGCATACCGCAGTCGAGTGGAGTCGCGCCGGCCCACTCCCTCGGTGATCTGGCGAGCCGGGCGGTTGCCGGTCGGGTCGGTCCACCAAACATCGTACCGGTCGTACACGAGGAACCCGCCGTCGTCGCTCGTCCATCCGGCGCTGCCGTACGGCGGGGATGGTGAAGGCGTATCATGCTCCTCGTCGTACAGCGGGTACGGAATGCTCGCGGTGAGCGCCGCGACCGGCCCACCGCGAGCCGCCCGGGCCAGCCAACCCTGTGTTGCATAGTCGTACCAGTACACGTAGCTGCCGTCGGGCGAGAGCGACGGATTGGCCTGCGTTTCCTGAAGCAGGAGCTCCCGTGCACCAGTGCGCAGGTCGACCAGGTAG
>JBDHDN010000347.1:0-5913 GCA_039591485.1 Gemmatimonadota bacterium | reverse complement strand
AGACGTTCGGTGGTTGGGGGTTCATCGGCACCGTCGCGGGCGAGGTCCTCGAGCCGCTGCGCGACCACACGGTGCTCGAGAAGATCTGGGAAACGCCCGACACGTTTCTGACCCCGGAATCGGTGCTCCACGATCCCGAGCGCGGACTGCTGTATGTCACGAACTTCGATAACGCCTACAGTCGGGATCAGCCTCCGACCGGTTACATCTCCCGCCTGGCGCTCGACGGAAGCATCCTCGACCACCGCTGGGTGGATGGGCTCGTTTCCCCGGCCGGCATCGCGCTGGCCGGCGGTCGTTTGTTTACGCTCGAGCGGGGATTTCTGACCGAGATCGATCCGGACCGCGGCGCGGTCGTGGCGCGTCACGCCATCGAGGGCTCCGAGTTCCTCAATGACGTGGCCGTCGGCCCCGATGGGGCGATCTATATGACCGACACTCGGCCGTCGGACCGCCCTGACAGTCGCATATATCGCTTCAAGGACGGCGCGATTGACGTGTGGCTCGCCGAGGACATCGACTGGTCGAACGGGCTGTTCGTGCATGACGACGAGTTGCTCGTCGGCAACTCGGGTGACGGCATCCTGAAGGCCGTCGATCTCGAAACCCGCCGTACACGAGACGTCGTCTGCCTCGGCGCGCGGGTGCTCGACGGCATCAGGGTCGACGAGGCCGGCAACTACCTCGTATCCCACTGGGAAGGGCAACTGTACCGCATCGACGCGTACGGTACGCCCGTCGAGATCCTGGATCTCCAGCCTGAGGGGCTGAACGCCGCGGATTTCGAGTACGTGGCCGAGACGCGGACCCTCATCATCCCGACCTTTGTGGGCAATCGCGTCGTGGCCTACCGCTTCACGGAGTGAGGTCGGAGGGGTCGTGGCATCTGCGACGCCGCCGAGCGCAACAGAGGAGGAACGATGATCAAGATCCTGCAGTCGCTGCCCGCACTCGTCGTGCTGCCCGTAGCCCTGTCGGCGCAGGCTGCGCCCGACCGTGGAGACGAGAAGGCGGCCGTCGCGCAGGCGGCGATGGATTACATGGAGGGAGCGCTCACGGCCGACGCGGATCGGACCGCCCGAGCGGTCCATCCGGAGTTGACCAAGGTGATGGTCGCACGGATGCCGCAGACGGACCGGGTCTTTCTGCGCGCGTCGGGAAGGTCGCAGCTCCTCGAGGCCGTCCGCACTCGCGCCACGTTTGCGCCCGAGGGTGAACGGAAGGTCGACGTCACCGTGTTCGATGTCGGCCACGAACTGGCGTCGGCAAAGGTGGTGTCCGGGAAGTTCGTGGATTACCTGCTGCTGGCCAGGTTCGACGATGCCTGGGAGATCGTGAACGCGCTCTGGGTGCCGAATGCGCCGGACCCGGTCGCGAACAGCGAGGCCGATCGGGACGGGGTCCGGCAGGCCGCGCTGGATTACATCGAGGGCGCATACTCGGGTGACGCGGACCGGATGACTCGAGCGCTGCATCCCGAGCTGACCAAGGTGCTCCCGATGCGGCACCCGCAGACGGGGAATCTCTTCCTCGTGGAGATGGGAGCCTCGCAGCTCATCGAGGGTGTACGCGCTCAGCTCGGCATGGTTCCCGAGGGAGCGAGGGAGATCGAGGTCACCATCTACGACATCGAGCGCGACCTCGCCGCGGTCAAGGTGCACTCGGTGCGCTACATCGATCATCTGCAACTGGCAAAGACGAACGGGGAATGGAAGATCGTGAACGTGTTGTGGGTGATGAACCCGGCAACGCAGCAGGGAGGGTGAGCCGTGCGTGACACAGCCTGGCCAGCATTCATCGTGATATGCCTGTCCTTCGCGGCCTGCGGCGGCGATACGGTGCCGCCTCCCGAGCCGGTGGTCCGCGATAGTGCGGGAATCCAGATCGTCGAGAACCCGGATGTCGGATGGGAACCTGCAGCGGCGTGGGTGGTATCCGACACCCCTTCGCTGGATCTGGGGTCGGTCGACGCCCCACCGGAGCACCAGTTTCTCCAGGTGATGGGTGTCGCCAGTCTGTCGGACGGGCGGATCGTCGTGGCGAATGCCGGCACGCAGGAGCTGCGCTGGTTCGATGCTGACGGTACCCTCGTCGTGTCGGCAGGGGGAGAAGGGCAGGGACCCGGCGAATTCACCGGACTCACGTCGGTCGGCGTCCTGCCGGGTGACTCCGTGATTGCCTATGATGGCCGGCAGCGCCGGTTCTCGATCTTCGACGAATCGGGCGTGTTCGTGCGGTCTGCCCCGCTCGAGGACGACGACCGTCCCGGCATGCGGTTCCCCGTCTTCATGGGAATGCTCGAGGGCGGCTCGTTCGTCATGGTGGGTCGGGACCTGCAGACGGAGGGCATGACAGAAGGCCCGGTCCTCGCCGCCATGCCGGTCTACGTCTATGGGTCGGACGGCACGATCCGCGACTCCGTGGGCACGTTCCACGGGTGGGAGGCACTCGTCACCATCCGCCGGAGTGAACAGGTCGTCGGGATGTCGATCGGCGATCGGCCGTACGGTCGGACGACCACGGTGGCGAGTATCGGGGACGGCATCGTCGTCGGGACGCCCGATGCGTACGAGTTCGAGATCTACGACCCGGACGGCGCGCTCCGCTCGATCGTGCGGCTCGCGCGATCCAACGCTCCGCTCACGGGTGCGGACATCGACGCCTTCGTCGCCTCGCAGGTCGAAGACGAAGCGGAGGGCAATCTGCAGCGCGAGTACAGACGACTCGCAACCGAGATCGATTTCCCGGACACCAAGCCTGCCTACGCATCGGCCATGCGCGGCGACAAGCAGGGGAACGTCTGGGTGCCCGGTTTCATGGTTGACGATGGTGAGCGGTCCCACCCGCCGCGCTGGGCCGTCTTCGATCGCGGTGGTCGATACCTCGGTGAGTTGGAGATGCCACGACGCCTCCGCGTGCTCGAGATCGGCGTCGACAATGTGCTTGGCATCTGGCGTGATGAGTTCGACGTAGAGCATCTTCGGCGATATGAGATCACGAAACCGGATCGAATCTGAGCCGGCGGGTCGCGCGCGCAGGCAATCCCGGCCGTTCGAGCGGCCTTTAGCGTGGTTAGTGCCGTGCGCGCTCGCTGCGGTCGTGGCGAGCGCGTGCTCCCCCGAGCGTCCGCCGGGCGACACCGTATCCGAGCGTGACAGTGCGGGTATCCGGATTGTTGCGAACAGCGATGTGGGGTGGTCGGGCAGCGCCGCGTGGTCCGTGCGCGCCGAACCACTGCTGCGGCTCGGTGCCGCCGGTGCGGATCGGGGCGACCAGTTTCATCGCGTGGCCGGGGGTGTGCTCCTCGGAGACGGTCGCATCGCGATCGCCAACGCTGGGAGTCACGAGATTCGATGGTACGGTCCGTCGGGCACGCTGGTCGCACAGGCGGGGCGTGCGGGGCAAGGTCCCGGTGAGTTCTCGGGGCTCGCGGCCATCGCACGGATGCCCGGCGACTCGGTGGTGGCGTACGACGTGCGACTGCGGCGCCTTACGGTGCTCGGACCGACAGGCGCGCTCGTGCGAGTCGCGTCACTCGACATCGGCGACCACGTGGGTATGGAGTTCCCATCCCTGGAGGGTGTGCTGCATGACGGCACCCTGCTCATGGCCGGCCGTATCATGGACACCGGGGAGATGGAGGAAGGCCCGGTGCGGGCCGCCATGCCCGTCTACCACGTCGCCCCTGACGGGAGACTGCTCGACTCCCTGCACACCTTCCACGGGTGGGAGGCCACCGTGATCATGCGCCGGACGGCCGATTTCGTCGGACCGGCGATCACCGCCCGCCCGTTTGCCCGAAGTACCTCGATTGCTCCAGTCGGGTCCGGCTTCGCCGCCGGTACACCCATCGCGTTCGAATACGAGGTGTTCGATTCCCACGGTGCACCGACGATGAGCGTGCGTCTTGATCGCCGGCCCCCCGCACTGACCGACAGTGACATCGAAGCGTACAGGGCATCGATCCAGGATAGGCTGCCGGACGAGGCCGGGCAGCGCGCGTTACGTCAGCAGGCTGAGGACTGGGTCTATCCCGAGACCCTCCCTGCGTACGGGGCAGGTCTCATCGGTGACCCTGCAGGAAACCTCTGGGTACCGAGCTTCACGTTCGGCCCCGACCCCCCATCCCGGTGGTCGGTGTTCGACCCGGCAGGTCGCTACCTCGGCGACGTCGATGTTCCTCCCCGCGTGGACGTGCTCGACATCGGCGAGGATCGGCTGTTGGGGCTCTGGCGGGATGCGCTCGGCGTCGAGCAGGTGCACGTGTACGCGGTCCACAAACCCTAGCCCCCATCGCGAATGTCGCCCACTGAGGTTGCGGACCCTACCTTGGGATCCATGACCCTCGAAGGCATCGTCGGCGAGGGGGGGATGGCAACCGTCTACCGCGCCCGCGATCGCAAACACCGCCGCGAGGTGGCGGTCAAGGTGTTGCGACCCGAGCTGTCGGCGTCGATCGGATCCCACCGCTTCCTCAAGGAAGTCGAGATTGCCGCCCGCCTGTCCCATCCTCACATCGTGCCGCTGTACGACTCCGGCGAGGCCTCGGGGTTCCTGTACTACGTCATGCCGCACGTGCAGGGGCGTTCGCTGCGGGCGCTGCTCAGGCAGGAGGGAATCCTGTCGCTCCCCGCCGCGCTCGATATCACCAGGCAGGTGGCCGCCGGTTTGACCCACGCGCACCGAGCGGGCGTGCTGCATCGTGACATCAAGCCCGAGAACATCTTGCTTGCCGACGCGCACGCCTTCGTGGTCGACTTCGGCATCGCCAAGGCACTCGACCAGGCCGCCGGCGCCACGCTGACCCGTACCGGCTTCGCGCTGGGGACGCCGGGGTACATGAGTCCGGAGCAGGCGGCCGGTGTGAGGGCGATTGACGTCCGCGCCGACGTCTACGGGCTGGCGTGCGTTGTCTACGAGATGCTGATCGGTGAGCCGCCGGGTCTCTGGCTCACCGAGACGGCGGCTCGCGTGGGACGTTTCGTGGATGCCGAGCCGTCGCATCGCGAGCGCCTCGACAGGCTTCCCGCACGGATCGAGCAGACCCTCGCCCGGGCGCTCGCGATGCGACCAAGCGACCGCTTCCCGTCGATAGCCGGGTTCGTTGGCGCGCTCGACGCGGCTGTGACGAGACCGGGACCTCGCTACGGCTCGGACGAGATTCGGGAGATCATTGGGCGAGCGGCCCGGGTGGAAGCCGAGCAGGTGACCCGCGACACGCTCATGTCGATCGGTGGTATCGAACGGCTCGCAGCCGAGGTCGGGATCGCTCCGGAGCTCATCCGTCGTGCCGTCGACGATTTGGACCTCGCACCGGCTGACCGGTCGGAAGTCTCGGCGCCCGCTCCGGCGGAAGCAGCCGCCCCGCCGCCGCCCATGCAGCTGCCGGCGGGGACGAACGCCGTTCGGGTGGAGCGCGTGGTGGATGCCGAGCTTCCGATCGAGGCGGCGGGCCCCCTCGTCGATCTGATCGTCGAGCAGCTCGGCCCGGGCCAGACCACGATCTGGGAGGGCACGCTCACGTGGGCGCCCGGGAGTATCCCGGGTCAGGCAGTACGGCAGGTCAGGGTGGCGATCACTCCCGCGGGTGGCCGCACGCAGATTCGCATTCACGAACAGGTCGAGCAGGTGGCTGGTCAGGCGTTCGGCGCAGTGGCCGGTGCGTTCTTCGGCGGCCTGTTCGGTCTGACGCTCGGAGGCGGACTCTCCGGTGGGGAGCCCGCCGTGGTGTCGCTGTTCGGCCTGCTCGGCACCATCGGCGGTGCCTTCACCGTGTCACGCTCGCTCGGCGTCAATGCGACGATGCAGCGTGAGCGACAGCACGAGGCCCTGGCCGGGCGCCTTGCCGGTCAGGTGCGGCGCCTCGTGGCAATTCCTGAAGGAAGTGTTGAGGCCCGATCTGTCTCTGCGTCC
>JBDHDN010000346.1:0-4503 GCA_039591485.1 Gemmatimonadota bacterium | reverse complement strand
GATCCCGCACTCGTGCTCCTCGGGGTCATCCTGTTCTTCGAGAGCGGCATGGAGATCACGGTCGGCGGCTGGACCGCGACGTACGTGAGCGAGGAGCTGGCGCTCCCCCCTGAACGGGCGCTGTACCTCCTCTCACTCTACTGGCTGGGGATGACGGGAGCACGCCTGGCGCAGGGCTGGCTGCTGACGCGGGTATCGTCGGTGACGGTGCTCGCTTCCTCCCTGGCGATCGCGTTCACGGGCGCGCTGATCCTGATCGGTGCCCGCAGCTCGGCTGCAGCCGGCACCGGCACCGTCTTGGCCGGTGCGGGCTTCGCCGCGGTGTTCCCCATCATTCTGGGCTACGTGGCCGACCGGTACGCGCACCTCTCGGGAACCGCGTTCAGTGTCGTGTTCGTGATGGCGCTGACGGGAGGGACCGCGCTGCCGTACGTGACCGGCGTGCTGGGGGACACCTACGGGTTGAGGCCGTCGCTGGCGATCGTGCCGGCCGGTCTCGTGTGCGTCGCGGTGTTGTTCGCGGTGGTACGACCGCGCCTCCGGATGGCGCCGGGGGCAGCCGGCTGACGAGGCGACACCGAACGGGGGCGAACGGACGACCGACGACGGGAACGGTGTGACGATGCTTGCGAAGATCTGGCTGGACCAGGCGCGCGGGGTGATGGAGCGAATCGAGGCGACCCAGTTGGACGCGGTCGGTCGCGCCGCAGCGATCATGGCGGACTCGATCGCGGCGGAGCGCTGGGTGCACACGTTCGGCTGCGGCCATGCGACGATCCCGGTGGAAGAGATGTACCCGCGCATCGGCGGCTTCGTCGGCTTCCATCCGATGATCGAGCTGCCCCTCACGTACTTCACCCACGTCACCGGTGAGATGGGGATTCACCAGTTCCTGTTCCTCGAGCGGGCCGAGGGGTTCGGGCGAGAGGTGATGAAGAGCTACGACTTCGATCCGCGCGATACGATGTGGATCTTCTCGCACTCGGGGCTCAACCCGGTGAACATCGACGTGGCTCTGGAGGCGAAGGCGCGTGGTCTCCCACTCGTCGTGACGGGCTCGGCGGCGGCCTATCGGGACGAGCCGCCGCGTCACTCCTCCGGCATGACGCTGTTCGAGTTGGCCGACGTGGTCGTGGATACCTGCGTACCCGCCGTCGACGCATCGGTGCCCCTGGCCGGACACGTGGACAACGTGGGCCCCGTGTCGACCATCGCGTTCACGACCGCGGTGTGGATGGTCATCACCACCGTCGCCGAGCGCCTGGTGGAGCGAGGCGTCGAGCTCTTCATCCACCCCTCCCACAATGTCCCCGGCGATACGACGGCACGGGAGCGGCTCGACGCGGCGCTTCGGGAGTACAAGCGGCGCATCGCGGGTGTCTGACGGACATTCAGCGAGGCGTTCAGCGAGCGACGACGCGCCGGGATCCCCGTGTGTGCCTCCGGAGACGCTCGCTGCTTGCTGGCAGGTGATCCGACACTCATCTTCGGGCCATTCCGAAGACAAGCGTGATCGCGGCCGCCGACCCACCCTGCGTCGGTGGGGGCGGCACAGGCGACGGACCCCGGCATACGAGGTTCTGCGATGAGGTTTGGGCACTTCGACGATGCGGCTCGCGAGTACGTGATCACCGATCCGAAGACCCCGTATCCGTGGATCAACTACTTGGGCAACGATGAGTTCTTCGGTCTGATCTCCAACACGGCCGGCGGCTACGCCTTCTGCAAGGACGCCAGATTTCGACGCCTGACGCGCTACCGCTACAACAACGTGCCGCTGGACGACGGCGGCCGGTACTTCTACATCCACGATGGCGACGCGGTTTGGTCGCCGGGCTGGAAACCCGTGAAGACGCCCCTCGATACGTATCGCTGCCGTCATGGCCTGAGCTATACGGTCATCGCCGGGGCGAAGAACGGTGTCACCGCCGAGGTGCTGTACTTCGTCCCGCTGGGAACTTGGGCCGAGATCCACCGGGTGACCCTCGCCAACACCTCGAGCATCGAGAGGCGACTCCGGCTCTTCTCGTTCATCGAGTGGTGTCTGTGGAACGCCGACGATGACATGAACAACCTCCAGCGCAACCTCTCGACTGGCGAGGTCGAGATCGACGGCTCGGCGCTCTACCACAAGACCGAGTACAAGGAGCGACGCAATCACTATGCGTTCTACAGCGTCAACGCCCCGCTGGCGGGCTTCGACACCGACCGCGACGCGTTCCTCGGTGCCTACAACGGTTTCGACCGGCCGGATGCCGTATGGGAGGGCTCGCCGCGCAACTCCGAGGCGCACGGCTGGTCGCCGATCGCGTCGCACTGCGTCGAGGTCACGCTCCAGCCCGGCGAGACGAAGACGCTGGTATTCCTGCTGGGATACGTCGAGAACCCGGACGACGAGAAGTGGGAACGACGGGGGATCGTCAACAAGACCCGGGCACAAGCACTCATCGATCGCTTCGCCACGGCGGACCGCGTGGACGCGGCATTGCAGGAGCTTCGCGCGTTCTGGGACGACCTTCTGACCCGCTACGTGGTCCGGAGTGGCGACGAGAAGCTCGATCGGATGGTCAATATCTGGAACCAGTATCAGTGCATGGTCACGTTCAACATGTCGCGCAGCGCGTCCTATTTCGAAACGGGCATCGGGCGCGGCTTCGGCTTTCGCGACTCGAACCAGGATCTGATCGGCTTCGTCCACCAGGTTCCCGACAGGGCCCGGCACCGGCTCCTCGACCTGGCCGCGACCCAGCGGGAGGACGGGTCGGCGTATCACCAGTACCAACCGCTCACCAAGCGGGGGAACAGCGCCATTGGCGGCGACTTCAACGACGACCCCTTGTGGCTCATCCTCTCGACCACGGCGTACATCAAGGAAACGGGCGATTTCTCGATTCTCAACGAGTCGGTGCCGTTCGACAACGACGCGCGGCTCGCACAGTCACACTTCGAGCACTTGAAGCGCTCCTTCTATCACACGGTGCACAACCGCGGGCCGCACGGGCTGCCGCTCATCGGCCGGGCCGACTGGAACGACTGCCTGAACCTGAACTGTTTCTCGACGGACCCGAACGAATCGTTTCAGACCACGGGCAACCGGAAGGGCCGCTCCGCCGAGTCGTTGATGATCGCGGGGCAGTTCGTGTTGTTCGGCCGCGAGTTCGTGGAGCTGTGCCGACGGATCGGCAGGGAGGACGAGGCGGCTGCGGCGCAACCGCACGTCGAGGCCATGGTGCGCGCCGTGCTCGACCACGGCTGGGATGGCGAGTGGTTCCTGCGTGCGTACGATTTCCACGGCAACACGGTCGGCAGTCGGAAGAACGATGAGGGCAAGATTTTCATCGAGTCGCAGGGCTTCTGCGCGATGGCCGGGATCGGGTTGGCCGACGGGAAGGTCGAGCAGGCGCTGGATTCCGTGAAGCGGTGGCTGGACTGCGAGTTCGGCGTGATCCTCAACCAGCCGGCGTTCACGCGGTACATACTCGAATACGGTGAGATCTCGACGTACCCGGCGGGCTACAAGGAGAACGCGGGCATCTTCTGTCACAACAACCCGTGGATCATGATCGGCGAGACCGTGCTCGGCCGGGGTGCTCGGGCGTTCGAGTACTATCGCAAGATCGCGCCGGCCTATCTCGAAGACATCAGCGATCTGCACAAGCTCGAACCGTATGTCTACGCACAGATGATTGCCGGCACCGATGCGCATCGGCCCGGCGAGGCCAAGAACTCGTGGCTCACGGGAACGGCCGCGTGGAACTACTACGCCATCACGCAGTTCATCCTGGGTATCCGGCCCGGATACGACGGACTCGAGATCGACCCCTGCATACCGCCGGACTGGGACGGCTTCAGGGTCACCCGTCGGTTCCGCGATGCGACGTATGAGATCGAGGTCACGAACCCCGACCACGTCAGCAAGGGAATCAGACGGCTCTCCGTCGACGGTACCGGCCTCGATGGCAGTACCGTCCCGATCGGTCCCGCGGGCACGCGGCAACACGTGATCGTCGAACTGGGATGACCGGTGGACGCGGTGCAGCCGCTACCGTCTGCGCGGGCGCCGACCGGTTACCGAAGACAGCGAACGAGGTGGCACGATGACGGGGGAGAACCACAAGCTCCACATCGGGGAGAAGATCGGGTACTCGCTTGGCGATGCGGCCGCCAACCTCGTGTGGCGTGGCGCACTGGCCTTCCTCGCCGTCTTCTACACCGATACGTTCGGCATCCCGGCGTTGGCGGTCGGCGTGCTCCTGCTGATCGTCAGGCTCTCCGACGGCATCACCGACATCATCATGGGGATGATCGCCGATCGCACGACGACCCGGTGGGGCAAGTTCCGTCCCTGGGTGCTGTTCTCGGCGCCGGCACTCGGCCTCTTCATGGTGCTCACGTTCACCACGCCGGACCTCGGCCCTCGCGCGAAGCTGATCTGGGCCTACGTGACCTACATCGGGCTCACGCTCGCCTACACCGTCAACAACGTCCCCTACTCGGCGTTGA
>JBDHDN010000345.1:0-4514 GCA_039591485.1 Gemmatimonadota bacterium | reverse complement strand
AGATGCGCTGGCTCGACGCACGGGACTTCCTCGATCCGGAAGACCGGACGGACCCGAGTCGCATGACCCTGGAGGCCAAGCGCCGTGTTGCCATCGCCCATGGCGCGGCGCATTTCACGAGCGGACGTCTGATCGTGGGACCCGACAGTGCCAGGCTGTTCTTGGACCTGTACCACGTGAGCCAGCTCGAGCCGGTGGACCGTACAAGGGTCGCCGGCCCGCCGCGGGAGTACTTGCCGCTGGGCCTGGAGGCGGCGCCCACACTGCTGCTGTCCCTACTGCCGGAGGACCAGGCCGCCGAAGTGGCGTCAATCCGTGGCCGCAGTTCTCCGGCGATCCAGGCGTTTGTACGAGGCGAACTGGCGTACCGGCGCGGCCAGTACCGCGACGCGATGAGGCGCTTTGAGGCGGCTCTCGAGGAGGACTCCCTGTTCGCGCTCGCGGCGTTCAAGGCAGCATCCGCTGCTGTGCTGACTGATACGCTTCGATACGCCGCACGATTCCTGCAGCCGGCATTGCGCGGTGTCGAGCGCCTGGCGCCGCGTGACCGATCCATGGTGTTCGGGCTCAGGCATTATCTGGCGGGCGACGCCGACTCGGCTCTGGCATACCTGCGGGCAGCGCGAGATATGGACGATCGGCGCCCGGACGCTTGGCTGGCGATCGGACTGGTGTATCGGCACCTCATACCGATGGAGCCTGATCAGGACTCGCTGGCGCTCGCGACGTTCCGGCAGGCATACGCGCTCAGCCCGGACTTCGCCCCCGTACTGCTTTACCTTGGGTCGAGATCCGCGCGAGACGGTGACCTCGTTTCCGCGCGCGCGCGCCTCGCAGAGGTGCGGAGGGTCGATCCGGATCCAACGGAGCTCGCGAAGCTGGAGCTGGAGGTGGATTGCGCATCGCACTCGCCCGGGACGATCGACTGGCAGGCGCGCGTGCTCGAGAACGTCAACGTGGTCTTCCAGATGGCGCGCGATTTTCACATCGCGCTGTCCCATCCAGCGTGTGCGGAAGCGGGCTGGAACGCGGTAGTCGAGTACGACACCACATCGCTCGAAGCATTTGGGTTCAGTGCGTCGGTAGGGCTGCAGAGTCTCCTCGCAGCACAGGGGCGCACGGAAGAACTGCGCGCCTGGTTGGACAGTGTGCCATGGGATCAGGCGCGGTGGCTCTACATCGTGGATGCCCTGGCGGGTCTCGATCTCGCACCATCGGCGGAGACCGCGGCCGCAGACATACGAGCATCCTTGTGGCCCGACCGCTCTACTCGGCTGTGGCCACTCGCAGTGTGGGATGTGCGGATCGGGCAGTTGTCGGAGGCAAGGACCATTCGCGACACGCTCGAGGCGCGGGCCGCGCGGGCCGGTTCCTCGTCCGTCGACACGCTCCTATGGCGCAGTGTCGCCGCGCACGTCATGCTCGCCGAGGGCGACACGGTGAGCGCGATGGATGCGTTTCGCGTGCTACGTCCCACCGCCCCCCGCCCCGCCCTCACATGGCAACCCTGGCTGTCACTGGGATACGACTGGCTGGTTCTGGCGGAGCTGCTCGCGCTGCGCGGAGAGGATGAGGAGGCGCTGCGTATCCTGACGATAGCGGAGGCACCGGCATCGGCAGCGAACTTGATCTTCCGGCCGGCCATGATGGCCCTCAGAGAGAGGATCATCAATCGGCAGGACAGATAGCATCTCACCTTCGTTGGCACATGACGAGAGGAGGGTGTTCCCATGCCAAGAGAACGCGCGAAGTCGAATGTAAGTAAAACCTGGAGGTCGACTGCCATCCGGGCAATGAAGCAACAGAAGTTCCAGGATGACACCGGAGTCAGCGTGAGCGCCAGTCACGAGGAGCTGCTTGAAGCCTGGGCCTATCAGATGTACGAGTGGGGGAAGCAGGTACGGACCGACATCATCCGACTCGAAGGGGCGATGGGCTTCCAGAGCGGCGATCCGGGCGATCCTCCGGAGCCACCGTGGGAGTTCGGGTAGTCGCTATTCGAGGCGCCGACGCGATTGGGACGGCGATGCCAGGCTAGACGTCAGTCGGAATCCGGGCAGTTCCGGTTGGATTGTGCGTCAGCGACGAAGCGGATGGCTAATGCGGCGCCCGCTTGCGCATCCGCGGACGCGCGTCCCCCCGGAGCACCTCCCAATCCGGTGCTTGCATCGCCATGGCGAACTCCATGGCGGTGCCGGGCCGGTCGTCGGGGCGTTTCGCGAGGCCCCGCATGAGTGCGAGCTCGACGTGCTCCGGCACGTCGGGCCGCACGACGCGGATCGACGGTGGCGGCTGCGCGATCTGCCGGGCGAAGACGGCCTGCGGCGTCCGACCGGTAAACGGCGGTTCCCCGGCGAGCATCTCGTACGCCACGCATGCCAAGCCGTAGATGTCACTGGGTCGGTCGACGATCCCGTTGCCCGCCGCCTGCTCGGGGCTCATGTAGCTCGGTGTCCCCACGACGATCCCGCTGGAGGAGATGGTCTCCTCGCTCGCCCGCACGATCGCCCGCGCCACGCCGAAGTCGCAGACCATCGCCTCACCGTGGTCGAAGATCACATTCCCGGGCTTGATGTCGCGGTGCAGCACGTTGTGCCCGTGTGCGTAGTCGATCGCCCGTGCGATGAGACGCGTTATGTGCAGCGCTTCGTCGAGCCGAAGCTGTATCTCACGCTCGAGGCGCTCTTCCAGCGTGCCGCCATCGGCGTAGGGCATGACGTAGTACAGCAGGTGGCCCGCCGTGCCCGCGGCCACGAGACGCAGGATGTTCGGGTGGTGCAAGTTGCCGAGGATGCCGATTTCGCGCTGGAACCGATCCGCAAGGATCGTTGCCGCGAACTCCGGTCGCAGCACCTTGATGGCCACGGGGGTGTCCGAAACGAGATCCCGCCCCGCGTAGACCAAGGACATGCCGCCTCGCCCGAGGACGCGCTGCACGTCGTAGTGAGCGGCCAAAGCGGTCTGTACACGCTCGAGTTCGAGATGCATCATGTCGCTCCCGCCTCGCCCATGCCACGATAGGACATTCTGCCCCATCGCGCCACTAGTCCCGGGTCAGTCATGGCCTCGTGGCGTACCATCCAGCTGACAATGCGTTCGACAGATGGTGATGCGGCGATGCAGCAGCGCCTGCGAAGCGCGACCGTGACCCTAGAGTTGCGCGGCGTCCTCGAGTTCTCGACCGGCGGTCTCGGGAATGAAGACGTGGATGATTGCCAGCGCGGCGAGCAGCGAGATGCCCGTCAGCGGCACTGCCGTGCTCCAGCCCCACTGCGCGGCGGCCGCGCCCACCACGCCCGGGGCAATCACATAGCCAATGCGGCCCAAGAGGTTGTTGACCCAGGAGAACGCGTCGGCGCGCATCGAGGTGGGGAAGAGCTCGGTCGTGAGCGCGTTGAGGACGGTGAGCAGCCCGATCGACGCCACCAGCGCCACCGTGAGGCACGCAGTCAGCGCCCAGAAATCGCGCAGCTGATACGCCAGCACCACGGCGGCGATCCCGACGCTGTACAGGAGTGCGGCGCTCCGCCGCCGGCCGAGGTGGTCGATGAGCCGCCCCACCGAGAAGACGAACGGCAGCGCCGCAACCGAGGCGAACACGACGGCCTGGCCGACGTCACGGTCGCTGAAGCCGCGCTCCGCAACCGCGAACTCCTTCCAGAACAGGAGTGCCGTGTTGGTGCTCATGTAGGTGAGTCCCCAGATGAGCGCCATCTGTATCACTCGCGCCCGGTACGGCGTGCGAAAGATGGCGAACGGTCGCTTGTCTATCACGGGCATCTCGCCGGTGTGCCGCTCGAACCTGGTCGACTCCCGGATGTGCCGTGCCGCATACGGCACGAGCAGGATCGGTAGAACACCGACGAAGTACACGGTGCGCCAGCCGAACGCGGTATCGAGGAGGAAGGGCACGACCGCAGCACACACGACCACACCGAGCGCGTTGGACGCCTGGATCACGCCGAGCACGAACGCGCGCCGGGCCGCAGGGAATTCCTCGGCGGCGAAGATCATGCCCACCGCCCACTGGGCGATCTGGAAGACTCGAGCGGCAAACTGGTACGCGGCGAAGTCGAATGCCCCGCGCGAGAGACCGGACAGCAGCGTGAACACGGCATAGCCCGTGATCGTGAGCAGGAGAACCGTGCGCCGTCCCCAGCGATCTGCCATCCGTACCAGCAGGTACGAGACGATGGTGCCGAGACTGATCACGGAGGCGATGAAGCCCCCCTCGGCCTCCGAGAGCGCGAACTCGACCCGAAGGTTCGGCAGGATCTGACTGAGGGCGATGAAGTCGTAGCCCTCGAAGAAGGTCGCGATGCTGAGGACCGCGAAGAGTCGTCGCTGATACGGCGTGAAGCGGCTCACTAGGCTACCCGGGCAGGTATCAGACGCGCTGAGACGACGGTGCGCCGCATGATGTCGCCGGCTGCGGCGGACCGGACGGATCGCATGGCGCGGGAGGCACGGGAAGCGTGAGGGACCACGGCGACGCGAAGGCTACGCGCGCCTCC
>JBDHDN010000344.1:0-4516 GCA_039591485.1 Gemmatimonadota bacterium | reverse complement strand
GGCTCCGATCGTCATCCGCCGCGTGACGTCCAATCCAACCATCACCGTGTCGAGGCCGGCACGGAGCACGCGCGCCGCGGCCTCCGGGTCGCACCACGCGTTGAAGTCCGCCCATCGCCGGGTGCTGCCGCGCTGGTACACGCTCCCGAACATCCCGAGGTGCCCGCGGACCCGCCGGCGAACGAGGTCGGGATCGACCGCGAGGGCGGCCGCGAGGTTGGTGAGCGGGCCCAAGGTGACGAGCACGACGGGCTCGGCTGCGAGGTCGAGCGCGCGGAGGAGCGCTCGGTGGTCGGGCCGGGTTGGCGTTTCATCCGACACGGCAGCGTAACCGACGCCTGACGGTCCGTGGGTCGCCCGTGCGGTAACGAGGGCGCGATCGAGTGGCCGCCCGGCACCTGGCAGCAGCGGTACATCGGGGCGCCCTGCCCGATCGAGCAGGTCACGCACATTGCGGGTCGCAGCGTCGAGTGTCGCGTTGCCGTAGCTCGTTACCAGCGCCACTATTCGCAGCTCCGGCGATCGGAGGGCGAGGGCGAGAGCGACGACGTCATCGATGCCAGGGTCCGTGTCGACGACGATGGGCGTCGGGAGCATGGACGAAGTCTAGGTCGCGAGTGTCGAAAACGGGACAGCGCGGTCCAGCCTCTGGCCAATGTTCCGTTGCATCCGTAACGTTCCCTCGGAGACAAATCGACGAAAAGGCGGCGCGTGACGACATCCGAAGATCCCAAGCGCATCCGGTCCGAATTCGCGGCGCTGATCGAGCGGTTCGGGAAGGGGTGGGAAGAAGGCGAGACCGCGGCGATGGTGGAGGTCTTCACCGAGGATGGCGTGTACGTTCCGGATCCGTTCTCGGCGTCGCTCGAAGGCCGGGAGGCGATTCGCGACTACTGGGGCAAGCTCCCCTACGAGC
Source organism: Gemmatimonadota bacterium (assembly GCA_039591485.1). Classification (GTDB taxonomy): domain Bacteria; phylum Gemmatimonadota; class Gemmatimonadetes; order Gemmatimonadales; family GWC2-71-9; genus JAOTVV01. The sequence goes on along the minus strand of JBDHDN010000344.1, from coordinate 3,600 downwards.
AGGCCGACGTGACCTTCCGGTTCGGTGAGGTCTACGTGGCCGGACCGTGGTTCGCGACGGAGTTCCGGTGCACCTTCCGCCGCCGTCGCACCGGTGAGCCCGTGGACGTCCGTGGGGCAGTGTTCTGCGAGACGCGCGACGACCTGATCTCGGAAATGCGGATGTACTGGGATCGCCGGACGGGGGAGTAGCGGTGCTGGACCGTGCCGAGCTGCTCGTCGGCACGCAGGGATGGAACTACGCATCCTGGGTCGGGCCGTTTTACCCGGTCGGTACGCGTCCGGCCCGGATGCTTTCATCCTACGTGCTCGCGTTCCCCACGGTCGAAGTCGATTCCACCGCGTACGGCATTCCCACCGATCCCGCGGTGCTCGGCTGGCGGTCATGCGCACCCGCACACTTCCGCTTCGCGCTGAAGCTTCCCCAAGAGGTCACACACGAGCGGCGGCTCAGGGACTGCAGCTTGCTCGTGCGGCGTTTCGTCGATCGGGTGTCGCAGCTGGGTGATGCCCTCGGGCCGTTCCTGGTACAGCTGAGTCCGGCGTTCCGGCCGACTACCGCCAACCGCGACGTGCTGCGAGAGTTCATCGCGGAGTTGCCGGAAGGAAAGCGCTGGGCGGTGGAATTCCGGCATCCCGGCTGGATGCACGCGGCGACCCTGGAGATGCTCAAGTCCCGCAACGTGGCGACCGTGCTCGTCGACGGCCGGTGGATCCGCAGGGAACTGATGCGCGAAGTAGCGCTCGAGCCGACCGCGGACTTCGCCTACATCCGCTGGATGGGGCGGGATCGCAGCCTGACGGACTTCTCCCGGCCACAGCTCGATCGCAGCGAGGACCTCGACTGGTGGCTCGAGGTCGTACGGCTGCTCGAGGCGCGGGTCAGCCGGATTTTCGGCTACTTCAGCAACTTCCACGAAGGCCATGCCCCCCACAGCGCCCGTGAACTTCAGCGGCGCATGGGCCAGGAGCCGGTCGCTCCGGAGCGTCTGCAGGAGCAGCGAGAGCTGTTCTAGCGCCACCCGCCCTCCAGCGTCCGGGCCAGCGTGAAGTGCGCCCTCCGCCTCTGACGTGCGCTCCGCCACCTCTCTATCTTCCCACGCATGCATCGCCTTCGTGTCATGGTCGCTCAAGTACATCCCACCAAGGGGGCGTACGCCGAGAACCTACGGCGGGCGGCCGGAGTGCTCGCGCAGGCTGCCGCGCTGGACGCGCCTCCGGATCTGATCGTATTCCCGGAGACCGCCCTGACCGGGTACTTCCTCGAAGGTGGCGTCCGCGAGCTGGCAGTGACCGCGGAGACGCTCTTCCGGGATCTGTCCGCGCAACACGCGCTGGTTGCTGCGCCGCCGGTGGACGTGGTCATTGGCTTCTACGAGGAACACGTCAACCGGTATTACAACTCGGCCATGTATGCGACGTTAGGTGGGTCGGATGCGGGCGTGCGCCACGTTCATCGGAAAGTGTTCCTTCCGACGTACGGGCTGTTCGACGAGGAACGCTTCGTCGAGCACGGACGCTCGGTGCACGCGTTCGACACGCGCTGGGGACGGATGGCGCTCGGGGTCTGTGAGGATGCGTGGCATACGATCGTTCCTACCCTTGCCGCGCTGGACGGTGCGCAGGTCTACCTCGTGCCAAGCGCCTCCCCCGCCCGCGGTGTGGCGCCGGACGACGAGTGCAGCGCGGACACCCAGCGGCGACCGTCCAGCGTGCGGCGCTGGGAGACCCTTGGGCGGCAGATTGCCGGTGAGCACGGCATGTACGTTGTCTTCGCCCAGTTGGTCGGGTTCGAGGGTGGCAAGGGACTCCAGGGCAGCTCCCTGATCGTGGATCCGCACGGTGACGTCTTGGTTCGGGGTCCCCTGTTCGACGAGGCGCTTCTGACAGCGACGTTTGAAAAGGAAGAGATCACGCGAGCCCGCTTCGAGCAGCCCCTCCTTTCCGATCTCGAGACGCAGTTTCTGAACCTGCTCGACCGACGACACGAGCGTGTGGCAGCTCCGCCGCGAGTGCTGGCCGGCCCGCCCGAGATCGCCCCGTCGCCCCGGCCAACCGCAACGGCGTGTCCCGTTGTGGCGGCGGTCGATCGTGAGGATCCCATGGCCATCGATCCGGAGCTGATCGAGCGTTGGCTCGTGGCGTTCCTGCGCGACGAGATCGCGCGCCGGCGGGGCTTCACACGGGGAGTCTTGGGTCTCTCCGGAGGAATCGACAGCTCGGTCAGCGCGGCGCTCGCGGCCCACGCGCTTGGCAGTGAGGCGGTCGTCGGTGTGCGGATGCCGTACCGAACATCCAGTGCGGAGAGTCTCGCGCATGCGGAGTTGATTGCACAGCAGCTTGGCATCGAGATGGTGACGGTCGATATCAGCGAGGCGGTCGACGCGTACGTCTCCGCGGCGGATCCGCATCTCGACGCGACACGGCGCGGCAACGTCATGGCGCGGATGCGCATGATCACGCTCTTCGATCTCTCGGCCAAGCACCGTGCGCTTCCCATCGGTACCGGTAACAAGACCGAGCGGCTGCTGGGGTACTTCACGTGGCATGCGGATGACTCGCCGCCCGTGAATCCGATCGGCGATCTGTTCAAGAGTCAAGTGATTGCACTGGCTCGGCACCTCGGCATCCCGGACGTCATTGTCCAAAAGCCCGCCAGTGCGGATCTGATCGAGGGGCAGACTGACGAGAGCGATCTCGGGATCACCTATGCCAAGGCCGATCGGATCCTCCACTGGCTGCTGGTGGGAATGACGGAGGAGCAGGTGATCGGACAGGGCTTTCGGCCGGAGGAGGTAGCGGTGGTGTCCCGGCGGCTCCACTCGACGCACTGGAAGAGACGGCTCCCCACGGTTGCGATGGTGAGCAGTACCGCGATCGGCGAGAATTACCTGCGGCCGGTGGACTACTAGAATGCAGATGGCAGATGGCAGGTTGCAGAATGGGGAGCGAGAGCCGGGCCAACCGGTATGCCGTCCACTCTTCGTCCTTCGCCCAGCCCGCTGCACCTCGTACGCTCCACCCCGCATGCACGCCGATAGCGCATGAGCGATCCCGACCTGACGCCCCGTCCGGTCTCCGCATCGCAGACGACGATGACGGAGTTGATGATGCCGCACATGGCCAACTCGCTTGGCAACGTGTTTGGCGGTGTCATCCTTTCTCTCATCGACCGCGTGGCCGCGGTGGCTGCGATCCGGCACGCGGGCGGACCCTGTGTGACGGTCTCGGTCGACCAGGTCGACTTCCGGGAACCCATTCACGTCGGCGAGTTGGTGATTGCGCGGGCGAGCGTCAACTTCGTTGGGCGCACGTCACTCGAAATCGGCGTACGCATCGAGGCCGAGCACGTGCCCTCCGGGCGGAGGCGTCATACGAACAGTTGCTACGTTACCTTCGTTGCCATCGATGCGGACGAACGCCCTCGACCGGTGGCGTCGGTCGTGCCCGAAACGGCCGAGCAGAAACGCCGCCATGCCGACGCGCAAGCCAGGCGCGCGCTCAGAGAGCGACACCGGGAGGAACGCAAGTGACGGATGGCAGCTTGGTGGTCGTGCTGAGTGGCGGCGGCGCGAAGACGGCGGCGCATGTGGGTGCAATG
>JBDHDN010000343.1:0-4529 GCA_039591485.1 Gemmatimonadota bacterium | reverse complement strand
CTCGTACTGTGGGTCGTACATCTTCGTGCGGATGTATCCCATGACATCATTGGGCCGGTCCTTGGTGCCCAGCTTCTCCGCCCACGCATACTCCGCCACCGCCGTGGCGATGGTCGCGGACACGTCACGGATTTGCTCGAGCGGCGGCAACACGGATCCCTGCGCGAGCATCGCCTCGGTCGTCATGTTCGCAACGGCACGGGCCGCCGTGTAGAACATGTCGTCGGTCACGTGCTTCGCGCCCGAGAGGATCACCCCGAGCCCGAGGCCCGGGAAGATGTAGGCGTTGTTACCCTGGGTCGGTACGTGGGTCTTGCCCTCGTAGGTGACCGGATCAAACGGGCTGCCGCTGGCGTAGATGCCACGTCCGTCCGTCCACGCGTAGGCCTGTTCGGCCGTGCACTCGGCCTTTGAGGTCGGGTTGGAGAGCGCGAAGACGATCGGGCGCGCGTTGATCTCCGCCATCTCGCGCACGATCGGCTCCGTGAACGAATGGGGCTTGCCGGAGACTCCGATGATGCCCGTGGGCCGGCAGGCTCGCACGGCTTCGAGCAAGTCGGTCAAGAAATCATGCTTGCGGGCGTACGGCTTCTTGTGGGCCGCGAGGTCCTTGCGCGATTTCACGACCAGTCCCTTCGAGTCGAAGAACCACATTCGGCCCTTCGCCTCATTCGGGTCCATCCCCTCGCGGACCATCGCCGAGGTGATGAGGTCCGCGATGCCGACGCCGGCTTCGCCGGCACCGAGGAACAGGAGTCGCTGCTGGGTGATATCCTGGCCCGTGATCCGGGTGGCACCGAGGATGCCCGCCAGCGTGACGGCCGCGGTGCCCTGGATGTCGTCGTTGAACGTGCAGACCCGGTTCCTGTACTTCTTCAGCAGGTTGAAGGCGTTGCTCGTGGCAAAATCCTCGAACTGGACGAGTACGCCCGGGAAGACCTTCTGGGCCGCACGGATGAACTCGTCGATGAGCTTGTCGTACTCCTTGCCACGGAGGCGCTCCTGCTTCAGGCCGATGTACAGCGGGTCGTTGCGCAACTCTTCGTTGTTCGTTCCGACATCAATCGTGATGGGGAGCGCGTACCTCGGGTCGACGCCGGCGCACGCCGTGTAGAGCGACAGCTTGCCGACGGGAATGCCCATTCCGTCCGCTCCCAGATCGCCCAGTCCGAGGATGCGCTCACCGTCGGTGACCACGATGATGGAGACGTCGCGCGAAGGCCAGTTGCGCAGGATCTTCGCGATACGGCCACGGTCGTTCGCCGTGATGTATAGACCCCGCGGTCGCCGGAAGATGTGCCCGTACTTCGCGCACGCCTCACCGACCGTCGGCGTGTAGATGATCGGCATGAGATCGTGGACGTGGTCGATTACCGTCCGGTAGAACAGAGTCTCGTTTCGGTCCTGCAGGCCGATCATAAAGATGTACTTCTCCAGCGGGGTCGGCTTGTGCTGCAGGTTCCACAGCACCCGCTGCTTCTGCTCCTCGAGCGTGTTGATGTGGGGAGGCAAGAGGCCTCGGAGCTTCAACGTGTCGCGCTCCTCCTCCGAGAAGGCCGTTCCCTTGTTCAGCCGCTCGTCGTGGAGGAGTTCGATGCCCTTGGGCAGCTTCTTCTTCGATGAAGGTGTCATGTCACGGATTTCCCCTCTGCTGGGGGGAAGAGAACGCTCCCTTCCCGCTGCGGCGCACCGTCGGGGTGCCGCGTCCCGTTCACCACCCGGTCCGTGAGGTCTGCTGGGGGTGGCCACTCAACGGGTGAAATCTAGTCGGTTGACGCCGTTGCGTTGCAGGGAATGCATGCGGTCGCGGATACCGACAGCGGCCGCACCGTGTGCGGCGCACCGTCGGGAGCCACTCAGGCCAGCAGCATCAGGAAGACCCCGGCGGCGACGGCCGAACCGATGACGCCGGCGACGTTCGGGCCCATCGCCGGCATCAGCGGGTTCACCGCACCGTGGGTTTCCTCAGACACGAACCGCTGCACGACCCGGGCCGACATCGGCACCGCAGAGACGCCGGCGGCTCCGATGCATGGGTTGATCTTCCGACGGAGGAACAGGTTCAGCAGCTTGGCAAGGAGGATGCCTCCGGCGGTGCTCACGGCGAAGGCAACCGCGCCGAGGAGCAGGATGCTGAGTGTCGAGAGGGTCAGGAAGCTGCTCGCGCTCATCGTTGCTCCGACGGTGAGCCCCAGGAAGATCGTGACGATGTCGATCAGCGGGCCGCCCGCGGTCTTGCGCAAACGCTCGGTGACCCCGCTCTCCCGCAACAAGTTGCCGAACATGAGAAGACCAATGAGCGGAGCGCTGGAGGGTGCCACCAGCGACGCCAGAATGCCCGTGACCAGCGGGAACATGATCACGGCGGTTCGGGAGACCGGAATCGCCTGGGGCATGTCGATGGCTCGCTCGTGGTGCGTCGTCAACAGCCGCATAATGGGCGGCTGGATGATTGGCACCAGCGACATGTAGCTGTACGCCGCGACGGCCACGGGACCGAGTAGGTGCGGTGCGAGCTGCGCGGTGAGGAAAATGGACGTCGGTCCGTCCGCTCCCCCGATGATCCCGATCGACGCGGCCTCGCGCGGCGTGAAGCCGAAGATGTATGCGGCGGCCAGCGCCGCCCCGAAAATCCCGAGCTGCGCCGCGGCACCAAGCAGAAAGGTGAGCGGTCGGCCGAGCAGCGGCCGGAAGTCCGTCAGCGCTCCGACGCCGAGGAAGATCAGAGGTGGCAGCAACTCGGTGCGTATGCCCCGATCGTACACCAGCGCGATGATTCCCTCGCCGTACGATCCCATGTCGGCGAGGGGGAGGTTGGCGAGCATCGCCCCGAACCCGATCGGGATCAGCAGGAGGGGTTCGTACTGCTTCGCGATTGCGAGGTAAACCAGCGCGCCCGCAACCACGAACATCACGGCGTTGCCGAAGCTCAGGTTGGCGAGCCCCGACTGGCGCAGCAGCTCGGCGAGCGTCTCCATGGTCCAGACGGCGTCAGGAGACCGTCATGAGCGGTCTCGACGAGTTGACCTCGTCACCCACCTTGACTTGGATCGACTGGACCGTGCCCGCCCGAGGCGAACGGATGTCGTGGGTCGCCTTCATGGCCTCGACCTGCGCTACCACGGTGCCCTTCTCGATCCGGTCCCCGACGGCGACGCGGATGTCGACGACCTCCACACTGCCGGCGAACGACGAGTAGAGAGGTGTGGCGTCCGCCGGCGCCGTTGCGGCGCCGGCGGCCGAGGTCGCTGCGGCTGCCTCGATCGGCTCGAGTGTGACGGTGAACGACCGTGTGGTGCCGCGCTCCTCCACCGTGCACCGGGTCGTGAACGGGACCCGGGCGGCAGGGGGCGGAGGAGCCGCTGGTGCCGCGGGGGCCGGTGTGGGCTGAACCTTGTCCGCAGGCTTCTTGAGCGGCACGTCGATCTTCCCGCTCCCGGTCAGCAGTCGGATCCCCTCGTTTACCTCGAGCTTCTTGCCCGGCACCATGGCCGCGACGACCAGGAAGACATTGCGGTCGGTGACGGGGAGGCCTCGCTCGGTCAAGGCCTGCCGAGCGGGCTCGATGTTGTTGGGGGCTGCTTCCAGTGGATCACCCGTGAAGACCTTGAGCCCCAACTGCTCCGAGGCCTTGCCCACGACATCGGGATCGGGAGGAAGCGGCGTGCTCCCGAAGTATCCCAGGACTGCCTTGCCGTAACCCGGATCGATCTTCTCCCACCGACCGTAGAGGACGTTGTTGAACGCTTGCAGCCAGTACTGCTGGCTGCCGGGCGTGACGCTCGTCCACGCCCCCCCCGCCTCGACGACGACCGGAAACTCCGCAAGTACTTCCCCGTAGCGCTCGAGGATGCCGGCCTTTTGCATCATGTGGACGTTCGGCCCGATCGCCCCACCGGGCATGGGGAAGCCTAGCACTCGCGCGTCCGCTGTCGTGGTAGTTGGATTGAAGTCGTAGTCGGCGAGCAGATCGCCGAGCTGGCCCTCGATCTCGGGTAACTTGTCCGTGTCGATGTCGAGCGAGTAGCCGGTGCCCTTGAGGGCGTGCGCCAGTGAGCGGGCATCGGGCTGCACAGTCCCGCTCGCCAGTGGCCGAACCGAGAGATCCACGCCGTCCGCGCCACCGGCGATCGCCGCCATGTAACAGCTCACCGCCATGCTCGCGGTGTCGTGCGTGTGCATCCAGAGGGGCATCTCCGGCGGCATGAGCTTCTTGAGTCCGACGGCCGTCTCGTAGATCGTGAGTGGGTCCGTCGTGCCGCTGGCGTCCTTGAGGCAGATGCTGTCGATCTGCACGTCGCTCTTGAGGAGGCGCCGCCCGATATCGATGTAGAACTCGGGCGTGTGAACCGTCTCGGAGCGGAAGGGAAGGCCCATTAGGGCGATCGTCGCCTGGTGGTGCATGCCCGCATCGACGATGGGCCGGCCGGTGTTCACCAGATTGCGGACGTCGTTCATGTACTCGAAATTGCGATCCCAGGTCGTACCGCTGCCCATCATCAGCTGCGCCTGGAGCCGGAGGGCCTCGG
>JBDHDN010000342.1:0-4534 GCA_039591485.1 Gemmatimonadota bacterium | reverse complement strand
GCCCGTCCGCCGCCGACACTTCCGCCCGCCATCCGGCATCACGCTCCAGCGCCTCCGGCGAGCACGACCAGGCCTCAGCCAAGAACTCTCTGAGCTTGTCCGACGACAAGACGGAGGAGCTACCTAACGTCCTCATGATGATGTCACTGGCACTGAGCGCGAGCCGGGCAGCCCACCCCGGGATGCGCAGCAGTATGCGAGGAGGGCGAGCCTGACCCGAACGCACTTCGTTCACCGCTCGGCCGACCTCCTCCACGAACGCCTCCTGCGTGATCACCTCTGGATGGCACGCGAAGTAGGTCCGGTTCGGCGGGGCTCGTTCCGCGGCGGCAATCATCGCGCTCACGAGGTCGTCGATGTAGACGAACGACAGTTCCTGCTTGCCATCCGCGAAGACGGGTGCAATCCCGCGCGCGGCGAAGGTAAAGAGCCGGCGCACCTCGACGTCGTACGGACCATAGACGGGCGGCGGTCGAACGATCGCGAACGGAAGACCGCTGGCCTCGACGATCCGCTCGGCGGCGAGTTTGGTGCGTCCGTAATCGCTCAGCGGATGCGGTGCAACATCCTCGGTGAGGCGCGCCCCCCGCGACGTCGGCCCGGCGGCACTGAGCGAGGACACTAACAGCAGGCGGCGCAGTCCGCCCCCCTGCCGGGTGGCCGCCTCTACGACCTTGCGTGTTCCGTGCTCGTTGATCCGCCGGAATTCGCTCAAGTCTCGCGCGGACGTGATGCCTGCGACGTGGAAGATGAGGTCCGCATTCTCGGCCCCCCGTTGGAGCGCCTCCTCGTCGTGCAGATCCCCTTCGACGTAGTCGGGTCGTCGATCACCGAAGCGCCGGTCTGCCTTTGATCGATTGCGAAGGAGGGCGACGACCTCATCGCCCCGGGCGAGCAGCGCCTCCACGAGATGGGAGCCGACGAATCCCGTTGCGCCGGTGACGAAGGCTCTCACAGGGGTCGGTCGTACATCCTGAGCGTCTTGTACGGTTCGAACCCCATGAATTCCACACCCTTCCGCATCGGGAGGTTGTCCTCGAGGATCCACCCCGCTTCCCCCCAGTTGTAGCCAATTGCGGTCCCCTTCGTCCAGATCCAGTGGTACATCAACTCGGCGGCTCCGAGCCCGCGGTACTCCTTGGCCACGCCCAGCAACAGGATCCGGACGCGCCGGATAGAACGGGATCGCCAGAGGATCCGGAGGATGCCCGGGAACAGGCGGCCCGACGGATTCGCTTTGAGGGCGACGTTGAAATCCGGGATCGCCACCGCGAACCCGATCGGCACGCCTCCCCGCTCGGCAAATACCACGAGGTCCGGGACGACCACCGGCTTGAGTTGCTTCGCCAAGTGGTCGATCTCGGCGTCGGTCATCGGTACGAAGCCCCAGTTCTTCTCCCAGGCGCCGTTGTACAGCGGCTTGATGCTGTTCACTTCCTGCTTGAACCGCTTCATGTCGATCGGCCGCAGTGTCAGGTTGAGGCGCCGCTGCACCTTCTGTGCAGCACGCTCGAGCCGCTCGGGGAGGCGGTCGGTGGGTGTCTGGTACTGGTAGAGGTCCCGGGCCTTTGTGAAACCCGCTTCCTCGATGAGCGTGCCGTAGTACGGTGGATTGTGCGGGTTCATCACCGTCGGCGGCGTGTCGAACCCATCGACGAGCAGGCCGCACTCGTCATTCGTCGAGAACGACGCTGGGCCGCGCATCGTCTCGAGCCCCCGGCTCTGCAACCACTCAGCGGCCGCGTCGAGCAACGCACTGGCCACCTGCTGGTCGTCGACGGTCTCGAAGAACCCGAAGAAGCCGACCCGGTCCTCGTGGAACTCGTTGTGCGCCCGGTTGTGGATCGCCGCGATCCGGCCGAGCACGCGCCCGTTCCGCTGTGCGAGGAAGTACTCTGCCGCCGCGCGCTGGAAGAAGGGGTTCTTCTCGCGGGAGAGCATGGTGTAGACGTCCCGCCGGAGCGGCGGGACCCACAGGGGATCCTGGCGGTGGAGGCGATAAGGGAAGGCGACGAACCGGCGCAGGTCCGCCCGCGTCCGCACGGGTCGGACCGTCACCGACACGGTCAAATGATCCCCGCTTCCTTTCCGAGTCGCCCCAGCGTTTCGAGCGCGAAGTCGATCTGCTCGGTCGTAAGCGTCGCCATCAAGCTCGCCCGCAGTCTGCACTCATCGGGGGGCACGGCCGGCGGCACCACGGGATTGGTGAACACTCCCGCCTCGTACAGCTGGCGCCAGAACATGAACGTCCGCTCCAGCGTGCCGATCAGCACCGGGACTATCGGCGTCTGTGTCGGGCCGATGTCGAAGCCGAGGCTGCGACAGCCTTCCTGGAACCGATGGGTGTTCTCCCACAGCCGCGTGCGACGCTCCGGCTCCTCGATCATGATATCGAGTGCCGCCAGCACACCTGCCGTGTTCGATGGCGGCAGCGCAGCGGTGAAGATCAGCGGCCGGCTATGATGCTTGAGGAAGTGAATCACGCTCTCGCTGCCCGCCACGAAGCCACCGATCGACGCGAGCGACTTGGAGAACGTGCCCACGACCAGATCGACCTCGTCCGCCAGGCCGAAATGGGCTGCCGTGCCGTCGCCGTGCGGGCCAAGCACGCCGGTCGAGTGCGCATCGTCAACGGCGAGTGCGGCGCCGTACTTCTGGGTCAGCCGCAGCAGCGCCGGGACATCGGCGATATCACCCTCCATGGAGTAGACGCCATCCACGATGACGAGCGTGCCACGCCCCTGATATCGCTGCAACAGCAGCTCGAGCTGCGCCATGTCCCCGTGTCCGAACCGGTGAGTATCGCCGTAGGACATCTTGGCGCCATCGACGATCGACGCATGGTCCAACTTGTCGATGAGGACCACTTCGCCGCGGCTCACGAGTCCGGAGATGAGACCGAGATTCGCCTGATAGCCCGTCGAGAAGACGAGCGCCGCCTCCTTGCCGAAGAACTCCGCGAGCCGGGTCTCGAGGACCTCGTGCAAATCGATCGTACCGTTGAGAAACCTGCTGCCAGTGCACCCGGACCCGTACCGCTCGAGCGCCCGCTTCGCAGCCTCGAGGACACGGGGGTGCTGAGTGAGGCCGAGGTAGTTGTTCGACCCCATCATCACGCGCTCTTTGCCCTCGATCACCACCACCGTGTCTTCGGCCTTCGAGATCGGCCGGAAATACGGATACAGGCCGGCAGCCTGGAGCTCCTTCGCTCTGGTGAAGGTCTTACACTTCTCGAACAGCGCAATCTGTTGTAACGTCTGGGTATCCACGAGCCCTCGGCTGTGTAAGAGAGGTCGAACCGGCCCTCAACTCGGACGGCTTCCGCCCCTTGAATCGTACCATACTACCGACCGCTATCGGGTCGCACAAGTGTCTACGGGCGCTGAGGTTAGCGCTCCTTGTGGCCCTGACTCCGCAATGCGTGATCGCGCAAGAAGTTGACACGCTCCCGGTGATCACCTGGGGCCAGGTTGGGTCCTTTGCCGTAGCCGGCGTGACCTTCGGATTCAGCCACGTCCTGAACGTCAATACGGGCCCGCCGGAGTGCATACCCTGCGATCCTCAGGATGTGCCTGCCTTCGACCGCTGGGTGATCAGGCCGCCGGTCTCCGGATTCTCGACGGCCAGCGATCTGCTCATCATGGGGCTGGGAACGGCGACCCTCGCGCACTCCGGCGCCGGGGAGGGCGGCATGCGTCGCATGCTGGTCGGAGTCGAGACCCTGGCGTGGACGGTCGCGCTGAGCGAACTGAGCAAGGCCGTCATCGGCCGCTACCGACCGGTCCTCTACACCGAGGCAGCGGCGGAGGAGGCCGATGCACTCAAGAGTCAGCGATCGATGCCGTCGGGGCATACCTCCGCCGCATTCGCCTTCGCAACCGCGTATTGGCTCAACAACCCCGATGTCGAGACGGCGCGGAAGATCTTGGCGCTCGTGGCCGCCGCCGGGGTCGGGGCGCTTAGGGTGGCCGCGGCGAAGCATTTTCCATCAGACGTGCTGGTCGGGGCGATGCTCGGCACGGGAGTGGCGTTCGCCATTCACCACATCCGATTCTAGCGGGCACCGGAACCGCCCCGGCGTGTAGTACATTTCCGGCAACTCATCCGGATCCGGAGACGAATCGACGGTGACACTTCGAACCGAAGCGACGAGAGCCGCCGTGCTGTTCCTCGTGCTGGCCGCATCGAGCGGCGGCGCGCGTGCGGCGCGTGCCCAGACCGACGTTGAGGAGATCGGCCGGGTACTGAGTGGGGCCCGTCCCCCGGCGGCGTACTACGCCGAGCTGGCCAGGGACCCGCGCGCCTTTCGGTTCTCGGAGACCAACGGGTGGATCCGGAAGGGACGCACGGTAGCAGGGCGGCGTGATGCCGCGCGCGCCTCGGCAGGCGAGGGGCTGCTGATCGTGTCCAATGCCACGGTCGTGGGTGGGGTCATGCAGGGTGACCTCAACGTCCCCGCGTTCCTCGCGCTGTACGCGAACACGCCCGCCTCGATCGTGGACACGCTGCCGTACGCCACCATGGCTGCGCGGCT